>CAZNSS010000268.1:0-5884 GCA_964575465.1 uncultured Holophagales bacterium
GTTCGGGCGGGGAAGATACCTGAAGGCGGGTGATTCTGAAAAACGGTCGCAGAAAATCTTGGATTCTCCTTGGTGGCCTTCTGTTGGCATTCCGTTCTCAACCGATCAGGACGTGAGTGGTCCAGAGAGAAGCTATCCGGCACCGAAGGCGGGCGGGTTGACGGAGGAAAGCCGCCCGCATGCAGTCGTTTCGGCCGCTGACCGCACCCTCGCTCGCGTCCCGGGCTGTGCCCCATTGGAAGAGATCGGTGCAATTTCCGGTATTCCGATCCCAGCCGATGGATCTCTCCGAGTTCGCATACCCCGCAATCCTCGGAACGTATCCCGATCCACAGCAGCTTTTCCCATGCCGTCGGCCCCGAGCCGGCGCGACGGCGAAGGAGGTGCCACGCCCCGCAGCCGTTGCCGGTAGGTCCGGGGATCCGAGTGACGCGAGCAGGAAAGCTCACGCAGTCGGAGGCCCTGCCAGACCGCCTCGTCGATCCCGATCGTTGCCCGTCGACACCCGTCTTCACGGGAAAGGAGAGGTTTGTCGCCATGAAGCTTAACCGACTCCGCTGGCTCCTCATTGCCCTCCCATTCCTCCTGACCGCATCGCTCCTCGCCCAGGGCCTGCCGACCGGGACCATCACCGGGCGAGCCGTCAGCGAGGGGCTGGGACTTCCCGGCGTCGTCGTCACGGCCAAGTCCCCGGCCCTCCAGGGGACCCGAACCGCCGTGACGTCGATGAACGGTGACTACTCCCTGCCGAACCTCGCCCCGGGCGACTACACCCTCACCTTCATGATGACCTCCTTCCAGACCATCACCCGGAGCCTCAGGGTCAATGCGTCGCAGTCCGCCGTCATCAACGTCGAGATGCGGTTGACGTCCGTCGCCTCCGAGGTGACCGTCGTCTCGACGTCCGAGTCGATCTCGCAGACGACGACTGCCGCGTCGACCGTCTCCGCCGATCTGACGAAGAAGCTCCCCGTCACCCGGACTCTCGCCTCGGCCGTCGCCCTCTCGCCCGGCGTCAACGGGAACGGGCCGGGCGGCGCCACCACGATCTCCGGCGCCGAGTCGTACGACAACCTGATCACGGTCAACGGCGTCGTCGTCCAGGACAACGTTCGCGGAGGGTCCTTCAACCTCTTCATCGAGGACGCCATCCAGGAGACGACGACGACGACGGCCGCCGTCTCCGCGGAGTACGGCCGGTTCACCGGCGGCGTCGTGAACGCCATCACGAAGTCGGGGGGGAACAGCTTCAGCGGCTCGTTCCGCGTCACGCTGAACAACGACGACTGGCAGGCCGTCAAGCCGCTCCAGACCGTCGACTACACCGACAAGGTGATCCCGACGTACGAAGCGACGATCGGCGGGCCGATCTGGAAGGACCGGATCTGGTTCTTCGGCGCCGGCCGTGTCCGGAACACCGAAGCCTCCGGCCAGACGTACCTGACGAACGTCGGCTACTCCACGACGGCCGACGAGCGTCGCCTCGAGGGGAAGCTGACGATCACCCCGTTCCAGAACCACACCTTCACCGGCTCCTACATCGACATCAAGAACGACGCGACGAACGTCAACCCCGGCTATTCGAACATGGAGATCGCGACCCTCTATGACCCGAGCTATCCGCAGGAGCTGCTCGCCCTGAACTACAACGGGGTCCTGACCGACCAGCTCTTCGTCGAGGCCCAGTACTCGCAGCGGAAGTTCACGTACGAGAACGCGGGCGCCTACTCGAGGGACCTCGTCGGCGGAACGAACGTCTTCGACTCGACGCTCGGCGGGATCTTCAATTCCCCACCGTTCTGCGGAGTCTGCGACCCGGAGAAGCGCGACAACGAGAACTTCCTGGTCAAGGGGACCTGGTTCCTCTCCACCAAGGGCCTCGGCTCGCACAACATCGTCTTCGGGTACGACAACTTCAACAACAAGATGTACTCGAACAACTACCAGTCGGGGAGCAACTACACGGTCTATGCCTCCGCCTCGATCGTCCAGGGACAGACCGTCTACCCGGTGATCGGGAATGACTCCGTCCTGGTGTACTGGCCGATCACCCAGCTCAGCCAGGGGAGCAACGTCCGGACGCACTCGCTCTACGTGAACGACACGTGGAGGCTCGACAACAACTTCTCGTTCAACGTCGGCCTCCGCTGGGACAAGAACGACGGCAAGGACAGCCGTGGCGTCGTGACTTCCGACGACAGCGCCTTCAGCCCGCGCCTCGCGGCGAACTGGGACGTCAAGGGGAACGGCCGGCTCCGGGTCGGCGCGAGCTACGCGCGGTACGTCGGCGGTCAGCAGGAGAACTTCGTCGGCGGCGCCTCGAGCGCCGGCAGCCCCGAGATCTGGGTCTGGTACTACGAAGGGTCGCCGATCAACGCCGACGAGCCGGCGAACCCGGTCTCGACGAAGGACGCCCTGGCCGAGCTGTTCCACTGGTTCGGCATCACGGGTATCAACCAGTTCCCGAGCAGGCCCGGCATCAGCCCGATCCAGGCGACGGTCGCGGGCGTCTCGACCCAGATCCCCAAGAGCCTGAAGTCGACCTACACGGACGAGTTCGGCCTGAGCCTCGCCGGTGCGATAGGCACCCGGGGCAACTTCCGCCTCGACGGCATCTACAGGAAGTTCGGCAACTTCATCGACACGGTCACGAACACGTCGACCGGTAAGGTGACGGACTCGGTGGGGATCACCTACGACCTCGCGCTCCTCGAGAACATCGACTCCATCGAGAGGACGTACGCCGCCCTCCAGGTCCAGGCCTCCTACCGCTTCTTCGAGAGCCTGAACCTGGGCGGGAACTACACGTACTCGCACACCTACGGAAACGCCGTCACGGAGGACCGGGGCTCCGGTCCACGGCCCTTCGGGTGGACCTCCTACCCCGAGTACTTCGACGCGTCCTGGAACATCCCCGTTGGGAGCCTGCCCCAGGACCAGCGGCACAGGATGGTCCTCTACGGGACCTATGACATCCCGCTTCCGAAGGTCATCGGCGCGTTCAACTTCTCCGCGGTCCACACCTGGGACTCGGGGACGCCCTACGGGGCGGTGGGACAGGTCAACACGAACCCGTACGTCGCGGACGTCGGGTACGAGACCCCGCCCTCCTCGGTGAACTACTACTTCACGGCGCGGGACGAGTACCGGCTTCCGAACGTGAACCGGACCGACCTCGCCCTGAACTACTCCTACAACATCGGCCCCGTCGAGCTCTTCGTCCAGCCACAGGTCATCAACGTCTTCAACAACCAGTCCTACACCGCGGTGAACACCACGGTGGAAACCAGGGTCAACCGGCCCGCCAACTACGCCGCATTCAACCCCTTCACGACGACGCCGACGCAGGGGGCCCGCAACACCGGTGCGAACTGGAACACCGGTGCGAGCTTCGGCAGGCCGACCAGCTCCGCGAGCTACCAGGCTCCGCGCCTCTTCCGGATCGGGTTCGGAGTCCGGTTCTAGGAAAGACGGCCGCCCCACCCATGGAAGCCCCGGCGCCGGCCGGGGCTTCCCGTCTCCGGCCGTCCGCGTGGCAGCCCGGTATCCTTGATCGAAGGTCTCTCGTGACACGTCGCTCCCGGACTGGCCTCGCATGCCTTCTCCTGGTCTCTTCCGCCTGCCGAAAGGACCCGGCAGGGAAGAGCAACGTCTTCCCGAGAGCGCCGGTGATCCTCATCTCGATCGACACGCTCCGCTCCGACCACCTTCCCTTCTACGGCGACACCCGCCTCGAAACGCCGGCGCTCTCCCTTCTGCGAAAGGACTCGGTCCTGTACGAGAGGGCCTATGCGGCCGCGCCTCTCACGCTCCCCTCGCACGTGGCCCTCATGACGGGAACCCCCGCGGGAGAGCACGGCGTCCTCGACAACTCGGGCTACGTCCTCGCCGCGGGCGTACCGACGCTCGCCGAGCTGGCGAAGAGGAACGGCTACGACGCGGGCGGGGCGGTATCGAGCGTCGTCCTCGGCCGACGGAGCGGTATCTCCAGGGGATTCGATCTCTGGGACGACGCCGTCGGCCCGGCGGCTCCGGGGCGGGCCATGACGCAGGCCGAGCGGCCGGGAGGGGAGACCGAGGAGATCCTCACCCGCTGGATCGCGGAACGAGGGGCGAGGCCTTTCCTCGCGTTCCTGCATCTCTTCGAGCCCCACGCTCCGTACGCGCCGCCCGAGCCGTACGCGAGCCGGTGGAAGGACCCGTACGACGGCGAGATCGCCGCTGCCGACGCTGTCGTCGGGAGGTTCGTGGAGGACCTGAAGGCGCGTGGCCTCTACGACGGGAGCCTCGTCATCCTCTTCTCTGACCATGGCGAAGGCCTCGGGGACCATGGCGAGAAGGAGCACGGTGTCTTCCTCTACCGCGAGGCGATCCAGGTTCCCCTTCTCCTCAAGCTTCCCGGAGGCCGACTTGCGGGGACCTCGGTAGCGACTCCGGTCGGCCTCACCGACGTGCTCGCCACGGTCTGCTCGGTGGTCGGCTTCGAAGGGTGTCCCTCGCGGCCCGGGAGCGTCTCGCTCCTCGACCTTGCCCGGGGTCTCGGGAAGCGCGAGCGGAGGATCCTCTCGGAGACCTTCTACCCGCGGACCCGCTTCGGCTGGAGCCCGCTCGCGTCGCTCGTCGACGCTCGCTGGCACTTCATCGAGGCGCCGCGTCCCGAGCTCTTCGACCTCGGCTCGGATGCCGGCGAGAAGGCGGACCTCGCCGCGAAGGAGACGGGAGCGTTCCGTTCGATGAGGAAAGAGGTGACGGAACGCCGGTCGGAGTTCCGGAAGCCATTTCCCGTGAGCGCGGAAGAAGCGCGCCGGCTCGCCTCGATCGGCTACGTGACGGTCACGACAGCGTCGGGGACCGGGCCGCTGCCCGACCCCAAGGACGTTATCGACACGCTCGTCCCGCTCCGCAACGGGATGATTGCCCTCCAGGCGGGGCGGGCGGCCGACGCGGCCGCGCTTCTCGAACCGCTCCTGGCCACTCAGCCGGCCGTTCGCGACGGCTGGGAGCTTTACGCCCAGGCGCTCCTCGCGCTCGGGCGGGGCGAGGAGGCGCTTGGCGCTGCGAAGAGGATGGTCGGTCTCTCGGAACCCGGGTCCACGGAGGTCCTTCTCGCGGTCGCGGGCGTCGCGCTTCAGGCCGGAAACAGCGGAGAGGCGATTCGGAACGCGGAGGCGGCTCGTGAGCTGGGCGATCCCGAAGCCGACGGGATCCTCTCGGGAGCCTGGCTTGCCGCCGGTGATCTTGTGAAGGCCGAAGAGGCCGCGAAACGAGCACTCGCGGCGGGCCCTTCGCGGGAGAGGGCCATCCTCGTTCTCGGCCGAGTTTCGGCTCTTCGCGGCGACCTGGAAGAGGCCCTCACCCTCGCCGGCGAACTCGAGAAACCTTCGGGCCGCAGAGAATCGGGACCTCTCCCAGGGGTCCACTTCCTGAAGGGGGATGTCCTGGCCCGGATGGGGCGTACGCCCGAGGCTGAGCGGGAGCTTCGCGAGGAAATGCGGCTCTTCCCGACGCGAGTGGAGCCCCGTGCTGCGCTTTCGGCGCTCTGCGCCGCATCCGGGAGAAGGAGCGAGGCGCTCACGGCGATCCGCGAGCTCCTCGCCAGCGTCCCCGGGCCGGACGGATCGGCGGCGGCGTTGCGAAGCCTCGAGGCGATCGGCGAGTCGGGAGCCGCCAGGGCCCTCCGCCAGCAGGCCGCCGCTCGCTTCCCTCGTGATCCACGGTTCCGGGAGCGCGGGAGGAGCTGAGGACGGCTATGCTGCCTCGGGCCATGACGATGCGGCGGCAGGAGCGAGACGGCGAGGCGGGGCGCGGACACTGCCGTGCCGCACGGACCGGCAGCCCCCTCGCCGCGGCCCTCCTCCTCTCCCTCCTCGGGGTCGCCTGCCGC
>CAZNSS010000269.1:0-5852 GCA_964575465.1 uncultured Holophagales bacterium
ACCGGCACCGTCGTCTGGAGCGGCGTGTGCTTGTAGAGGTAGGTCATCACGAGCGCCGGGTCGGCGTCGCGCTTGATCTCGAGGACGATGCGGACGTCGTCGGTCGACTCGTCCCTCACGTCGACGAGGGCCGGGAGCTTCCTCTCGATGATGACCTCGGCGATCTTCTCGACGAGAGTCGCCTTCGCGACGCCGTAGGGGATCGACGTGACGACGATCGCCTGCGCGCCGCGGCTCCGCTCCCCGAGGTCGTACTCGGCCCGGAGCTTCAGCGTCCCCTGCCCCGACTCGTAGACCTCCCTCAGCTCCTTCTTCGTCGAGAGGAGCTGGCCGCCCGTCGGGAAGTCGGGACCCTTCACGAACCTCAGCGGGTCCGACTCGGGGTCGTCGATGGCGGCGATCGCCGCGTCCAGGACCTCGACCGGGTTGTGCGGCGGGATCGACGTCGCCATGCCGACCGCGATCCCCGTCGCCCCGTTGACGAGGAGGTTCGGGAAGCGGGCCGGGAGGACGATCGGCTCGAAGTGGACACCGTCGAAGTTCGGCTTCCAGTCGACGGTGCGCTTCCTGATCTCGGAGAGGAGCTCGACGGCGAGGGGGCGGAGGCGGGCCTCGGTGTAGCGGTAGGCCGCCGCCGAGTCGCCGTCCAGCGAGCCGAAGTTCCCGTGTCCCTCGACGAGGGGCGCGCGAAGCGAGAAGGGCTGAGCCATGCGCACCATGGCGTCGTAGATCGCGACGTCGCCGTGCGGGTGGTACTTGCCGATGACGTCGCCCACCACGCTGGCCGACTTCTTGAACTTCGCGTCGGGCGTCAGGTGGAGGTTCTGGTACATCGCGAAGAGGATCCGGCGCTGCACCGGCTTCAGGCCGTCGCGGACGTCGGGCAGGGCGCGGGAGGTGATGACCGAGAGGGCGTAGTTCAGGTAGCGCCGCCGAGCCTCCTCCGGGAGGGCGATCTCGGCGTCGAAGGCCAGCGCCGGCTGCTCGGCGCCCTCGGAGCGTTTCCTCGTCATGGGCTCCTCAAGAGAAATCCCCCCGGCCTGGGGCCGGGGGGACGGATGTTACGGGTTCGCGCGGCCCCGCGGAGCCGCCGGCTCGCCTCAGCGGGCCGACTTCGCCGCCTTGTTCGGGGAGCTGAGCGCGGCCATGAGGGACGCGCCGAAGTTCGTCGGGCGGCCCGGATCGCTCTTCTCGCGCCGCGCGGACTCCTCGCGGTACTTCCGGATCTCGCCGCGCTCGGCCTCCTCGCCGGCGCCCTTCGCCGAGAGGGAGATGCGGCGGCGCTGCGCGTCGAGGCCGATGACCTTCACCTCGACCTTCTGCCCCGGGTTGAACGTCTTGCCGGCGGGCGTCCCGTGGGGGAGCCCCGTCTCGGAGTTCGGGATGAGGCCGGTCAGGCCGATGTCGAGGCGGACGAAGACGCCGAACGGGGCGACGTTCTCGACCTGGCCGGCGACGACCGAGCCCTCGGGCATCTTCTCGGCGAGCCCCTCCCACGGGTCGCTCGTCGAGAGCTCGCGGAGAGTGAGGGAGAGGCGGCGGTGCTCCTCGTCGATCTCGCGCACCCAGCCCGAGACCTCCTGCCCGGCCGCGACGGACGGGTCCTTCAGGTCGACGCCGGGAGGGAGCTGCGAGACGTGGACGAGGCCGTCGATGCCGGGCTCGATCTCGATGAAGAGGCCGAACTCGGCGTGACGGGCGACGGGCTTCGTGAAGGCGGTGCCGGGCGGGATCCTCTGGGCGAGGCCTTCCCACGGGTCCTTCTCGAGCTCCTTCATGGAGAGCGAGATCCGCTTCCCCTCGTTCTCGACCTTGGTGACCTTGACGGACACCTCCTGGCCGACCGTGAGGGCGTCCTTGGCGTGCGCGACGCGCCTGCGGGAGATCTCGGTGACGTGGACGAGGCCGTCGACGCCGCCGAGGTCGACGAAGGCGCCGAAGTCGGTGATCGAGCGGACGCGGCCCGTCAGGACGGCGCCGACGACGATCTTCTCGCGGATCTCGCCGAGGCTCTTCTCGAGGGCCTCGCGGAGGATGGCGGCGCGGCTGACGACGACGCGGCGGCCTTCCTCGGCGTACTCGATGACGCGGAAGTCGAACGACTGCCCGACGAACTGGAGGAGGCCCGGCTCGTCGTGGCGGCCCACGTCGATCTGGGAGACGGGGCAGAACGCGCGGGGCCCGCCGGGCCCGCCGATGGCCACCTCGAACCCTCCCTTGTTGCGGGAGAGGACCTTGCCGAGGACCGGGATCCCGGTCTCCCAGGCGGCACGCAGCTCCGCCTTCGCGCGGCGCGCGACGGCGAGCTTCCTCGAGAGCCGGATGTCCGGCCCGGCCTTGATGACCACGGCGTCGATCCGGTCGCCGACCTTCTCTCCCTCCAGCTCGTGGAGGTCCATCAGCGCCTCGGACTTGGCCCCGATCGAGACGAGGACCACGTCCGGCGTGATGCCGGCGATCACCCCGCTGACGGCCTCTCCTTCCTGGGGCCGTTTGCTGGCGGGAAAAGACGCCTCGAGGGCGGCTTCGAATGCGTGACGATCCGCCGACTCGGTGGAGTCGACGGGGGGAACGGCAACGGCGTGTGTGGTCACGGACGGAACTCCTGCCCGCGGGACTGGGATCGCCGGGCGGCCCGGCGAAGCGCGGGACCACGGATTCTACCCCTATCGCCCGCGGGACGAGAGGAGGGCCTCCGGAGCCCCCGGGACGACCTCCGTTTGAGATCCCATCTCGGAATTCTTTCGTATCATCGGCACACTTATGCGTCGCAAGCAGTTCCACAGCCGCGTTTACGCAACCAGCCCCGGAGGACGCCCGTGACCGAGACGCTCCTGACCGCCCCGGAGGTCTCCCCTTCCCTCGCCCGCGAAGCGGTCAACCCGACCCGCGAGGAGCTCCGCAAGTGGTACTCGCTCATGCACCTGGGGCGCGTCCTCGACGACAAGGCGCCGAACTACCTCAAGCAGGGGCTCGGCTGGTCCTACCATGCTCCCTGCGCCGGCCACGACGGGATCCAGGTCGCCCTCGGCACCATCTTCCGTCCGACGTTCGACTACCTGTTCCCCTACTACCGCGACCTGACGACCTGCCTCGCCGCCGGAGTCACCCCGGAACAGATCCTCCTGAACGGCATGTCCAAGGCGTCCGACGTCTCGTCGGGCGGACGCCACATGTCGAACCACTTCGCCCGGCACGACCTCTACGTCTGGAACGTCTCCTCCTGCGTCTCGAACCACGCCCAGCACGCGGCGGGGCTCGGCCGGGCCATCCGGTCGTACGGGATGAAGAGCCTCGTCTACTGCTCGATGGGCGAGTCGTCCACGTCCGAGGGGTACTTCTACGAGGCGGTCAACGGCTGCTCGCTCGGGAAGCTCCCCGTCATCTTCGTCATCCAGGACAACGGCTACGGCATCTCCGTCCCGAAGCGGCAGCAGACGGCGAACCACTACGCCTCGGACAACTTCGCGAGCTTCCCGAACCTGAAGGTCGTCCACTGTGACGGGAAGGACGTTCTCGACTCGGTCCGCGCCCTCCGCGAAGCCGCCGACTTCGCCCAGAGCGGGGCCGGTTGCGTCCTCGTCCACGCCGACTGCGTGAGGATCGGCTCGCACTCGAACTCCGACCGCCACGAGCTCTACCGCGACGAGGAAGAGCTCGCCGCCGCCCGCGAGCTCGACCCGCTCCCCCGCTTTCGCCGCCTCCTCGTCGAGGGGGGCGCCTTCACCGAGGCCGAGATCCGGGCGATCGAGGAGGAGAACCTGCAGGCCTACGAGGTCGCGGCGGACCGCGCCCGGAGCGCGCCCGACCCCGACCCGAGGTCCATCCACGACTTCGTCCTCCCGGAGCCCTGGATCCCCGAGGGGGACGGCCTGTCCGACGTCCCGAGGACGCCGGCGACCGCCCCCGACGGACGGACGAACCGCGAGGCGACGATGATCCACGCGATCAACGAGACGATGAAGGACCTCTTCCGCGAGAACCAGGACACCTTCATCTGGGGGCAGGACGTCGCCTCCGGGGAGAAGGGCGGGATCTTCAACGTCACCAAGGGGATGGAGAAGGAGTTCGGCAGCCACCGGGTCTTCAACGCGCCCATCGCCGAGGACTACATCCTCGGCATGGCCGACGGCTTCTCGCGCGTCTGCGAGGGCGTGCGGGTCATCGTGGAGGGGGCCGAGTTCGCCGACTACTTCTGGCCGGCTGCCGAGCAGATGGTCGAGATGTCCCACGAGTACTGGAGGACGAACGGGAAGTTCGTGCCGAACGTCACGGTGCGCCTCGCCTCGGGCGGGTACATCGGCGGCGGCCTCTACCACTCGCAGAACATCGAGGGTTGGCTCACGACGCTCCCCGGGATCCGCGTGGTCGTCCCGGCCTTCGCCGACGACGCGGCGGGGCTCCTCCGGACGGCGGTGAGGTCCCGCGGCATCACGCTCTACCTCGAGCCGAAGTTCCTCTACAACTCGCCGCTCGCGAAGACGCTCGTTCCCGACGGTTTCGCCGTTCCGTTCGGGAAGGCGCGCCTCCGCCGCGCCGGGAAGGACCTCACGGTCCTCGCCTACGGCACGCCCGTTCACTGGGCGCTCGAGGCCGCCGGGACCCTCGCGAAGGAAGGGAAGGAGCTCGAGGTGATCGACCTGCGCTCCCTCGCCCCGCTCGACTTCGACGCGATCGCCGCCTCGGTGCGGAAGACGTCCCGGGTCCTGATCGTCCACGAGGACAAGGTGCAGGGCGGGTTCGGCGGCGAGCTCGCGGCCCGCGTCACGAGCGAGCTCTTCGAGTACCTCGACGCCCCGATCGAGCGCGTCGGCTCGACCTTCACGCCGGTCGGCTTCAGCCGGATCCTCGAGCGGGCGATCCTGCCGAGCACGGAGACGGTGCTGAAGGCCGCCCGCAAGGTCCTCGCCTACTGACCCTTCCCCGCCGACGCGAGCTCGCGGCCCGCCCTCCCCGGGGGGCGGGCCGCTCTATGATCAGGGGATGTTCCCGGGGCTGACGGGGTCGTGGGGAGAGGTCTCCGGCGGGGCTTTGCACAGGCCCGGCAGAGCGGGTTCCGCCCTCGCCCTCCTGCTCCTCCTTTTCGCGCCGTCCTCCTACGCGTTCGACCCGGGCCGCCCTCTCGCCCAGGCGACCCTGGACAGCTGGGAGGCCGGCCAGGGGCTCCCGCAGAACACCGTCCAGGCGATAGCCCAGACCCCCGAGGGGTACCTCTGGATCGGGACGCAGGAAGGGCTCGCGCGATTCGACGGCGTGCAGTTCACCCTCTTCGACCGGCGAACGACGCCCGAGCTCGTCGCGAACTCCGTCGTGTCGCTCCTGGCCGACCAGGACGGGACGCTCTGGATCGGCACGAACGGCGGGGGGCTCCTCCGGATGCAGGAGGGCCGCTTCGAGTCGCTCGGCCCCGCAGAGGGCCTCACCGGCCTGAAGATCCAGGCCCTCGCTCGCGACGGCCGCGGCTCGCTCTGGGTCGGGACGGAGGACGAGGGGCTCTTCCGGCTCGATGGGGGGCGCTTCCGTCGGGTCGGACCTGGCGGCGACGACCCTGCGACCTCCGCGATCCGCGCGCTCTGCGTCGACCGTGCGGGCATTGTCTGGGTCGGGACGCCGGGAGGAGGCGCCACGCGGATGGAGGACGGGGGCGCCCGGACCTTCACGGCGCGGGAAGGCCTTCCGAACGATTCGGTCGTCGCCCTCGCGCCGCACCCCGGTGGTGGGGTCTGGGTCGGAACCGCCGGAGGGGGGCTCGCGCGAATCGTGGACGGGCGGGTGGAGACCTCCGGAGCGCCCCGCCTCCCGACGAACCAGGTCTCGGCCATTCTCGTCGACCGCGAGGGGAGCCTCTGGGT
>CAZNSS010000270.1:0-5757 GCA_964575465.1 uncultured Holophagales bacterium
GACGTGATCTTCCCCTTCCGGGTCAGCTCGCGGTCCTGGTCGGCCTTGGCGACGGCGATCTTGGCGAGCTCGAACGCCTCGCGCTTCACGTCCACCTCGGACCGGGGCGTCACGCCCTGGGCGAAGAGCTCCTTCGAGCGGTCGTACTCGGACTTGGCCCTCGTGAACGACGCCTGGGCCGACTCGAGCCTCCGGTCGACCTCCGTCACCTCGAGCGGCGTCGGGTCGGGCTGGATCTCGAGGATAGGGTCCCCCGCCCGCACGTTCTGGCCGACCTCGACCCGGCAGCTCTTCACGATCCCGGAGATCTTCGACTTCACGGAGAACTTCTGGCGGGGCTGGATCTGTCCCACCGCCAGCGCCTTCTCGGTGATCGAGCCCGACTCGGCAACGACGATCTTGATCCCGCCGTCGCCCTTCTTCCCGGAGCTCGCGAGCGCGTAGATCCCGGTGGCGACGCCCGCGAGCAGGATCAGGCCGAGAAGGACCTTGAACAGCTTTCCCATTCCAGACCTCCAGGACCCCCGGGCGGGGCGATTCGTCTCACCAGACGATTCGAGATCGAGGGTCACGTCCGCAGTTACGGACGAGGAGGCGGAAAGTTCCTCCGCACGATCGCTGCGACAGGAAGTCGCACCCTACCGGAAGACGACCCGATTCCGCCCCGACTGCTTGGCCGCGTAGAGGGCGGCATCGGCCCGCTTCAGGAGGTCGCCGAGCTCCTGGTCCGCGTCGAGGAGCGACGCGACTCCGACGCTGACCGTGGCGCGCTCGGGAAGCGGCATCCCTTCGGTCGGCGCCGAGAGCCGGACCCCCGCGACGGCCCGCCGGAGGCGTTCGCCGACGGCGACGGCCCCCTCCTGCCCGGTCATCGGAAAGGCGGCGAGGAACTCCTCCCCGCCGTAGCGGCCGACGACGTCCTCGGTCCGCAGGCAGTCGACCATCCGGCGCGCCCCCTCGCCGAGGAGCCGGTCTCCCTCGGAGTGCCCGAGCGTGTCGTTGATCAGCTTGAAGTGGTCGAAGTCGATCATGGCGACCGCGAACGGAAGGCCGCGGCGCCTCGCGAGGGAGAAGGCCTCCTCGGCCGAATCGAGGATCGACCTGCGGTTCGGCAGGCCGGTCAGCGAGTCGGTGATCGCGAGCTCCGAGAGCTGCGCGTTCAACCTCCTGAGCTCCTCGGTCCGCACCGCGACGAGCTCCTCGAGCCGCATGCGGGCCGCCACGAGGCGGCGCTCCCGCGTCCGCACGACGAGCGCCGTCACGGCGAAGAGGAGAAGGAGGCCGCCGCCGAGGACCGGCGCCCGGCGCCACCACGGAGCCTCGACGACGACGCGGACCGCGACCGGCGACTCGGGGGACCGACCGTCCACGGTCGTCGCCGCCACCTCGAAGACGTACGCTCCCGGGCCGAGCGCGCCGTAGGTCGTCTCCGACTGCCCCGGCTCCGCGGCGGTCCAGGAATCGGAGAGCCCCGCGAGCCGGTATCGGAACGTCGTCGCCCCCTCGTCGAGGAACGAGAGCGAGGAGAAACGGAACGTCACCGGTTCGTGCCTCGACGGGAGGCGGACCTCGCGCCCCGGCGAGAGCTTCTCGTGGCCGACGCGGATCTCCGAGACGGCGACGAGCGGCGGCACGGGACGCCGCGGCGCGGGAAGCCCCTGGAAGAAGGAGAGCCCCTCCGTCGCGATCCAGACGCGTCCCTTCGAGTCGGCGAAGAACCCGTCCTCGTTGCACTCGTTCGCCCCGAGGCCGTCGTTCGTGGTGAAGACCCGGATCTCCCCGGATGGTGCGATCCGGGCCGCTCCCCGGTTCGTCCCGGCCCAGACGAAGCCCTCCCGGTCCTCCCCGACCCAGTAGATGAAGGAGTCGGGAAGGCCGGAGCCGGAGTCCAGGACTCGCGTCCGGCGGTCGAGCGTGCGCCAGAAGAGCCCGCGGTCGGTCGCCACCCAGAGCCCACCCCTCCGGTCCTCGAGGACCGACGTCACGAACGTCGACGGCAACCCCTCCGCCTTCCCGAGCGTCTCCGGCGGCGCGCCGTCTTTCAGCCCCGCAACTCCCCAGCCGGGCCCGGCCACCCAGATCGTCCCCTCCGGGCCGACGGAAATGGCCGACACCGAATCGCCGACGGGCTTGCCAGCCCGCGAGAGCCTCCCGTCGCGGGCGATGAAGAGCCCCTGACGGGCTGATCCGAGAAGGAGCGCGCCGTCCTTCGCGAATGCAACCTCGTCGATCGCCTTCGGGGCCCCCTCGGGGAGCCGGAACGGCGTCACCCGGTTCCGGGAAATCGTGACCGCCCCTTCCGGCGTCATGACGAGGACGTCCCCGCCCGGGGTGACGCAGAACGCGCGGACGGCCTTGTGCGGGAGCCCGTCCTTCACGGTGAACAGGCGGACCGTGCCGTCCTCCGCCCTCCGCAGGATCCCCCTTTCGTGGACGCCGAGCCAGAGAGCGCCGTCGGGGGTCTCCGCAATCCCGTAGAAGGGCGTGCCGGGAGGCAGCCCGTCCTCCGCGCCGAGCGTCCGGAAAGCCCCGGGGCCACGCTTCGCAAGCCCCGAGTCGGTCCCGAGCCAGATGATTCCCTCGCGGTCCTCGAAGACGGTCCAGACCCGCGCGTCGGGAAGCCCCTCCGGCGGACCGAAGCGCTCGAAGCTCCCGGCGCCGTCCCACAGGAATGCTCCCCGGTCGCTCGTGGCGACCCAGACTCCTCCCCCCTCCGCCTCGAGAACGAGGCCCGAGACGTTCCGGCCCGGCGCGGCGTCGTCCCCGACCCGCCGCGCGGCGGCGGAGACGGGATCGACCTCGTAAAGTCCCTCGTCCGTCAGGCCGACCAGGAGCCCGCCGCTCCGGGCGGAGGCCAGGACGGTCGCGGACTTCCGCGGCAGGTCCCTGGCCTCGAAGCGCGTCAGCGCGCCCCCGGGAAGGAGGCGGGCGAGGCCCCGCGTCGTCCCGGCCCAGAGGACCCCGTCCGGCGAGCGGAGGAGCGCCACGACCTCGCTCCCGGCGAGGTCACCGACCGAGGCGACCGCCTCGAACGGCGCACCGAGGGAGGGCGCGACGAAGAGGCCTCCCGACGAGCCGGCGTAGAGCCTCCCGTCGGGGAGCGCGAGGAGTGCGTAGACCGCGGGCGACGGCCCGGGAGTCTCCGGGAGCGACTTCCACTCACCGTCCGCAAAGACGGCGCCGCCACTGGTCGTCGCGACGAGGATCTCCCCGCCGGGGGCGAGGGAGAGCGCCCGGACCGACGAGCCGGGAAGGCCGGTCGCCGCGTCGGTGATCTCGAACCTCCGACCGTCGTACCGGCCGAGTCCCCCGGCGCGCGTCCCGACCCAGAGGAAGCCCCCCCGGTCCTGGCAGAGTGCGGTGACCTGGAGCTGCGGCAGCCCCTCGCGGGCCGTGTAGACGCGCACCGCCGCCCGGGCCGCCTCGGCCTGCGGGGGAAGCAGGAGAGCCGCGACGGCGACGGCCGGGAGAAGGAAGCGGCCTCTCACGTGCGGAGCGTGACCTCGACGATCTCCGAGCGGAAGAAGAGCCTCATCGGCGGGCCCCAGGTCCCCGTGCCGCGCGAGACGACGAGCGTCATCCCGTCCACGTCGTAGCGGCCGGCCTGGAACGGGTAGGGAATCGCCGAGAGGTAGACGAACGGCCAGAGCTGCCCTCCGTGGGTGTGCCCCGAGAGCATCAGCCGTGCACCCCGGGAAGCCGCCTCGCGGACGAGGAGGGGCGAATGGGAGAGGTGGACGACCACCGCCCCTTCCGGCACGCCGGCAAAGGCCTCGTCGAGAGTCCGCCCGTCGAGGCCGAGCTGCCTCCGCGCCGTCAGGTCGTCGACGCCGGTGAGGACGAGCCCGGGCGCGGCCTCGGCCCAGGCGTCACGAAGGGTCCGGATCCCGCCCGCCTCGTAGACGCCGACGCTCCTTTCGAGCCCGGCGTAGAACTCGTGGTTCCCGGTGACGCCCCAGACCCCGAGGGGTGCCGCGAGCTTCCTCAGGACGGGAGCAAGAGGTCCGACAGGCCCCACTTCGGCGTCGACGAGGTCGCCCGTCACGACGACGAGGTCGGGCGAGAGGGCGTTCACCTCGGCGACGCGCTTGCCGAGCCACGCCTCGCCGAGGAGCGCCCCGAGGTGGAGGTCGGAGAGCTGGACGAGCCTCAGCTCCGTCCGGCCGCCCGGAAGCGACGGGACCTTCACCTCGTGCCGCACGACGCGGGGCCCGCGGGCGTCCTGGACGATCGCGACGACCGAGAGGATCGCGGCGGCGGCGAGCGCCGCCGAGCGGGCGGGAATCGCTCCCCTCGGCCAGAGCTTCCCGAAGCCCGTCACGACGTCGGCCGCGAGGAACATCGAGAAGGCGAGGAAGAGGATCCCCATCCAGACGGCCCCGGCCCACTCCACGGAACGCGCGAGGCCCCCCGGGGCCGACCGCGCGAGGACCCGCCCGAGGGGGTACGAGAGCCAGAGGAGAGCGAAGACCGCGACGCGGGCCGGAAACGGCGCGAGGCGCGCCAGCGCGGGGACCGAGAAGGCCCGCTGGAACGCGTAGACGTGGAAGAGGGTCCAGACCGAGAGGACGATCCCGAGGAAGAGGGCGAGCCGCCCCGATGCGCCCATCTCGCGGAGTCTAAGGGAGTCGGAGCCCGGAAGCCCCTCTACAATCCTCCGCCGTGATGACCGACGCCAAGCAGGACAGGTTCCCCGCCGTCTTCTGGACCGCCAACGTCACCGAGCTCTTCGAGCGCGCGGCGTACTACTCGATGGCGAGCTTCGTCGTCATCTACCTCGGCCAGCTCGGCCTCGGGGCCTACTGGCCCTCGAACCTCAACAGCGTCCTCTGGACGCTCGTCTACTTCCTCCCGATCCTCTCCGGCACGATCGCCGACCAGGTCGGTTTCCGGAAGTCGCTCCTCGTCGCCTTCGTCCTCCTTGCGATCGGGTACATGCTCATGGGCTCGCCCGTCTGGTTCGGCGGGGCGAAGCTCGCGCCGCTCGTCGGCAAGGAGTTCACGGCGTCGCCGGGCCTCGTCGGCACGATCGTCGCGGGCATCCTCCTCATCGGAATCGGCGGCTCCGTCATCAAGCCCTGCATCTCCGGGACCGTGCAGAAGACGGCCGGGACTCTCGCGACGCTCGGCTTCGCGATCTTCTACATGATCATCAACATCGGGTCGCTCTTCGGGCGCGGCACGGCCTTCGTCGTGAGGACGCGCCCCGACGTCGTCCTGATCCTCGGCGTCGTCGCCGTCTGCGGCATCGCCGCCGCTCTCCTGACCCTCCTCGTGAAGTGGAACGTCCTCCACCGGGAGAAGCCGGGGACGATCGCGAAGACGACGCTCGGGGCCTTCGCCATCATCGTCGGTACGGGCCTCGGCATCGCGCAGGCCCTCAGGCTCCGGCCGGCCCCCGAGATGGCCGCGGGGAGCCCGGCGCTCTCCTACATCTTCGGCGTCGCCACCGCAGCCTCGATCGTCGCGTTCTTCGTCGTCCTCGTCTTCTACAAGGAGCCCGAGGTCGCCGCGAGCACGCCCGCCAAGCCGAAGCGCAGCCCGGGCCGGATCCTCCTCGACATGGTCCTCGTCCTCAGGAACCCGCGCTTCGCCCTCTTCCTCGTCGTCATCAGCGGCTTCTTCTTCCTCTACAACCAGGTCTACAACGTCATGCCGCTCTACGTGAAGAGGGTCGTCGAGACGAGCCCGGCGATGGACCTCTACACCGCCGCGAACCCGTTCGTCATCGTCGTCTTCCAGCTCCTCGTGACGAGC
>CAZNSS010000271.1:0-5753 GCA_964575465.1 uncultured Holophagales bacterium
CGTCCGCGGCGAACGCTTCCGCGGCCCCCGGGCGCCCCGCGAGGGCGGCGAGCTCCGCGACCCGCTCCGCGAGCCGCGCCGGGTCACGCGCGACGAGGAGGACGTTTCCCCCCTCCCGCACGACGCCGCGGGCGACCTCGCTCCCGATCCCGCCGGTCCCCCCGGCAACGACGACGGTCTTCTCCGAGAACCTCATGCAGCTCTCTACGCCGCGGCCGGCGTTCCGGACGCCGTCGCTAGCCGGAGCTCCTCCTCCAGTAGAGGTAGGCCGGGACGCCCGAGAGGACGAGGAGGGAGCCGACCAGGGCGTTGGCCCCTCGCAGTCCGACGGCCAGGAAGCCGATCTCGACGCCGAGCGTCACGACGATGAAGAAGAGCGGCGTCCACGGGTAGAGGGGGACCAGGAACGCCGCGCCCGGGGTTCCCTCCCGCCGGCGCAGGACGAACACCGAGGCCGTGGTGAGGGCGGCGAAGGGGAGGATCGCGAACGCCGTCCAGTCCACGATCGTCTCGAAGGTCCGGCCGACGCCCTGGCTCGCCGGCGTCACCGCCGCTCCCGCGAGGAGGATCCCGGCGGCCCAGAGGGTCTGGAGCCACAGGGCGCGGGCCGGCACGCGGCCCCCGCGCGAGACCGCCGCGAGCGAGCGCGGGAAGAGGCCGTCGCGCGCCATCGCGTAGTAGATGCGCGGGCCGGTGATGACCATCGCGCTCGCGCTCCCCGCGAAGACGCAGGCGAGGGCGACGGAGAGGAGCTGCATTCCCCGCTCGCCGAAGATGGCCCGGGCGATCTCGCCCCCCACGTTGATGCTCCCGATCCGTGCGAAGGGGACCATCCGGAAGTAGGCGAGGTTCCACGCGAGGTAGATCGCCGTCACGAGGAGGACGCCCCCGACCAGGGCCCGGGGGAGGTTCCGCTGCGGCGCCCGGATCTCCCCGGCCACGTAGGCCGCCGAGTTCCAGCCGGAGTAGGCGAAGAGGACGATGAGCGCGGCGATGGCCGGAGGGGGACCGGACGGGAGGGGGCCGGTCTCCGACGGCGGCGCGGCCACGACGAGCGCCCCGCCGACGAGGAGGGCCAGGATCGCGAGCTTCGCGAGGACGAGACCGTTCTGGAACCGGCGGCTCTGCCGGAGGCCTGCGGCGTGCACGGCAGAGATCCCCGCCAGGAGGCCGAGCGCGACGGCGACCGCGGTCCAGCGGGAGGCGTTCGGCGAGACCGCGTCGAGAAACGCCTGCGCCGCCGCGAACGAGGAAGCCGCGATCGCCCCCGGGAAGCCGACGACGAAAGAGGTCCACCCGCTCAGGAACGCCGCCGGCCGGCCGAACGCCTCCCGGAGGAAGACGTAGTCGCCGCCGGCGCGCGGGTGGCGGCACCCGAGCTCGGCGTGAACGAGGCCGCCCGCGAGCGAGGCGAGCCCTCCGACCGCCCAGGTCGCCAGAGCGATCCGCAGGTCGCCGAGGGCTGCGGCGACGAGACCCGGGAAGGCGAGGATCCCGACGCCGATCATGTTGGAGACCATGATGGCGCCGGCGTCCCACGCCCCCAGCTCGCGGACCAGCTCGGTCCGCGGCGGCGCCTCGCTCCCGCTCTCGTCGCTCTGCATGCCGTTCGACCGTCCGCGCACTCCCGGGGGCGCGGACCGCCAGCGTACGATAGCCGCTCCGGATGCCGTCGCAGCCTTCGCCTCCGGCGACGGCCGGCGCCGTTCCGCGGGAGATGGAATGCGATACCGCAAGTCTTTGCTCACGGTCCTCGTCTTTTCGGCAGTCTCGGCGTGGGGCTGCCGGCAGCCCGCGACCGCTCCCGCTCCCGCCCCGGAGCGCCCCGCCGTTCCGGGCTCCGCGGCCGTCGGCGAGCTCGACCGTATCGCCAGGGGCCGGACGGACAAGGCTTCCGACACCCACGGCTTCACCGAGGTCTACGAGCGCTTCTTCTCCCCCCTGCGGGACGAGCCGATCCGGATCCTCGAGATCGGGATCGACCAGGGCGGCTCCCTTCTCGCGTGGAGGGACTACTTCCCGAAGGCGCAGATCTTCGGGATCGACATCCTGGACCGGTCCGGGATGGAGTCCGAGAGGATCAGGACGTTCGTCGCCGACCAGTCGAAACGGGAGCAGCTCGGGGCGTTTCTCGCGAAGTACCCGGGCCCGTACGACATCGTCCTCGACGACGGCGGCCACTCCATGGAGCAGCAGCAGGTCAGCCTGGGCTACCTCTTCCCGCACGTGAAGCCGGGTGGCCTCTACGTCGTCGAGGACGTCCACACGTCGCTCCCCGCCTTCTACCCCTACAAGGGCTTCCGCGTGGATGCCGACGGGAGCAACAGCACGCTCCTGATGCTCGAGACCTTCGTCCGGACCGGCCGGTTCGAGAGCCGCTACATGACCCCGGAGGAGGCGCAGTTCGTCTCGGAGCAGGTGGAGTTTTCCAACCTGTTCCACCGCACGACGGCACCCCCGAGCATCACCTGCCTGCTCCGGAGGAAGGCGCCGCGCTGAGGCAGCGGCCCCGCCCCTACCCCGTCGTCAGCTTCCGGTACTTGATCCGGTGCGGCATGTCGGCCGCGGCGCCGAGGCGCTTGTGGCGGTCGGCCTCGTACTCCTGGTAGTTCCCCTCGTACCAGAAGGTCTTCGAGTCTCCTTCGAACGCCAGCATGTGCGTCGCGACGCGGTCGAGGAACCAGCGGTCGTGCGAGATGACGACCGCGCAGCCGGCGAAGGAGAGGAGCGCCTCCTCGAGGGCGCGGAGCGTGTCGACGTCGAGGTCGTTCGTCGGCTCGTCGAGGAGGAGGAGATTGCCGGCCTTCTTCACGGTCCGGGCGAGGTGCAGGCGGTTCATCTCGCCGCCCGAGAGGTCGCCGATCCGCTTCTGCTGGTCGGCCCCCTTGAAGTTGAACATCGAGCACCAGGCACGGCTCGACATCTCGCGGCGGCCCACCATGATCTTCTCCTCGCCGCCGGAGATCTCCTCCCAGACCGACCGTGTCGGGTCAGGGCGGTCGCGGTTCTGGTCGACGTAGGAGGGAAAGACCGTCTCGCCCACCGTGAGGACGCCGCCGTCGGGCGTCTCGAGGCCCATGATCATCTTGAAGAGGGTCGTCTTGCCGGCGCCGTTCGGGCCGATGACGCCGACGATCCCGCCCTTGGGCAGGTCGAACGTCAGGTCGTCGAAGAGGAGGTTGTCGCCGTAGGCCTTCTTCAGCCCCTCGGCCCTCACGACGACGTCGCCGAGGCGCGGCCCGGCCGGGATGTAGATCTCGTTCGTCTCGCTGCGGCTCTCGGGGCCGCTCTCGGCGAGGAGCTGCTCGTAGGCCTGGAGGCGCGCCTTCCCTTTCGCGTGCCGGGCGCGGGGGGCCATCTTCACCCACTCCAGCTCGCGCTCGAGCGTCTTCTGCTTGGCCGTCTCGGCCTTCTCCTCCTGCTCGAGGCGCGTCTTCTTCTGCTCGAGCCAGGAGGTGTAGTTCCCCTTCCAGGGGATTCCCGCGCCGCGGTCGAGCTCGAGGATCCACTGGGCGACGTTGTCGAGGAAGTAGCGGTCGTGCGTGACGGCGACGACGGTGCCGGGGTACTCGGCGAGGTGGTGCTCGAGCCAGCCGACCGACTCCGCGTCGAGGTGGTTCGTCGGCTCGTCGAGGAGGAGGAGGTCGGGCTTCTCGAGGAGGACGCGGCAGAGCGCCACGCGGCGCCTTTCGCCGCCCGAGATCTTCGTGACGTTCGCGTCGGGGGGCGGGCAGCGGAGGGCGTCCATCGCCGTCTCGAGCGTCCGGTCGAGGTCCCAGCCGTTCGCCGCCTCGATGGCGTCCTGCACCTTCCCGTACTCGGCCATGACCTTGTCCATCTCGGCGTCGGGGAGGCTCTCGCCCATCTTCTCGCCCAGCTCGTCGAAGCGGGCGAGGAGCTTCTTGACCGGCGCGACGGCCGCCTCGACGTTCTCGAGAACGTTCTTCGAAGGGTCGAGCCACGGGTCCTGCGCGAGGAAGCCGACGCGTGTCCCGTCCGCAGGGAACGCCTCGCCGTTGAACTCGGTGTCGACGCCCGCCATGATCCTGAGGAGCGACGACTTGCCCGCCCCGTTCAGGCCCAGGACGCCGATCTTGGCGCCGGGGAAGAAGGCGAGGTAGATCCCCTTCAGGATCTCCCGCTGGGGAGGGACGACCTTCCGGAGGTTGACCATCGTGTAGATGTACTGCGGTGCCATGGCGAGACCTCGTCGCGGCTTCGGCCGCGGGGCGCGGAGCGTAGCAGAGCCCCGCGAAGGTCGCCGGGCCTCCGGAAGGCTCCCTTAAACTAGCCTCCCGGCCGGCCCGGAGCCGCCCGCGGAGACCGAATGCGAAGAGTCGTCCTCGCCCTTGCCCTCGTGTCGCTCGCCCCGCCCCTCCTGGCCCAGGAGGCGACGCCCGCTCCGCGCGTCGCCATCTCGCCCCGCGCCGCGGAGGAGATCGCGGTCGGCCCGGGAAAGATGAGGGTCGAGTACGCCCGCCCCTTCGCGAGGGGGAGGAAGATCTTCGGCGGCCTCGTCCCGTGGGGAAAGGTCTGGCGGACGGGCGCGAACGAAGCGACGACGCTGACGACCGACGTCGACGTCACGCTCGGCACCGTCGCCTTGCCGAAGGGGACCTACACGCTCTACACGCTTCCCGGCGAGAAGGAGTGGCTCCTGATCGTCAACCGCCAGACGGGGCAGTGGGGGACCGAGTACGACCCGAAGCTCGACCTCGCCCGGATCCCGATCAAGGCCACCGCCCGCCCCGACTTCCTCGAGGCGATGACGATCTCGTTCCTCCCCGAGGACGCCTTCCGCGGAGCCCTCCGCATCTCGTGGGAGAAGAAGACCCTCAGCGTCCCCTACGCGTACCGCAAGTGACGGGCCGCCCCTCGCGCGCGCCCGAAGGAGCCAGACCGATGACCGGAACGCCCGTCCGCGCGGCGGCGATCGCCGCGGCGCTCGCCATCGCCTTCCCCCTCACGGCCGCCCCGGCGAAGCGGGCCGTGACGATCGAAGATCTCTACCGGGTGAAGGGGGTCGCCGAGCCGGTGATCGCCCGCGACGGCCGGAGCCTCGCCTTCACCGTCACCTCGACCGATCTCCCCGCCATCAAGCGCTGGACGAACCTCTGGCGCGTCGACTCGGACGGGAAGAACGCCCGTGCCCTGACGGTCCTCGACAAGCGCGACACGAGCCCCGCCTTCTCGCCCGACGGGGCGACGCTGGCGTTCCTCTCCACGCGCTCCGGCACGCCACAGGTCTGGTTCCTCCCGATGGCCGGAGGGGAGCCGGAGAAGAAGACGGACTTCCCGGGCGGCGTCGGCGCGTTCCGTTTCACGCCCGACGGCAAGCGGCTCCTCCTCGTCGCGGACGTCTGGCCCGCCTGCGGCGCCGACCTCGACTGCAACAGGAAGAAGGACGACGCGATGGAGAAGGGGAAGATGAAGGCGGTCCTCGCCGACTCCCTCTTCGTCCGCCGCTGGGACTCGTGGGAGGACGGCAAGCGGACCCACGTCCTCCGGATGGACCTCGCCGACGCGAAGGCCCCGCTCGCCGACCTGACGCCGGGCGACTGGGACTCGCCCGCCTTCTCCGTCGGCGGCGGCGCCGACTTCGACGTCTCGCCCGACGGGAAGGAGCTCGCCTTCACCTCGAACCGCGACTCCTTCCCCGCCTCCTCGACGAACGTCGACGTCTTCGTCGTCCCGGTGGACGGCACCCCCGAGCAGCTGAAGGCGCCGAGGAACCTGACGGCGAAGAACCCCGC
>CAZNSS010000272.1:0-5751 GCA_964575465.1 uncultured Holophagales bacterium
GGTGAGACGCCGACACCAAGGAAGAGATGGGCGATTAGGAGACCACGGAGACGAAGCGCGGTGCCAACTGGGTCGGAAATCGAGGGGAGGCCAGTCTCAGGCGTGAGGTTGTGGGTGAGAGCGTTTCGCGCGTCGAGCGCAAGCTGCGTGAATCGTTCCGGGGACTCGCATAGTCTGGCCAAGACTGAGGTATCGAGGCCGCGAAGTAGAGCTTTGATGCGCTTCCGGAGGGTGAGCTCGTTCGCGTAACGGAGCCACTGATCGAGGCGTTCTGACAACTCAGGGGCTTCCGCCCGGGGTAGCGCCGCCCTAACCGCTCTGACCTGGGCGTCAAACAGGGCAGTCTGCAGCAGGGTCTCGGTCGACGTTCGCCGGTGGTAGCCCTCCAGAAGCTGAGTCAGCGTCAGGATGTCGTCCTCCGGCGTAGCAGGCATGTCGGAGAGCTGGGTGCGGAAGTACTCATAGCGAAGCCCGCCGAACCGCCCGTCAGTGCTGAACCATGTCTTCAAGACCGCTGGGAAACCTGGCGCGACCCGGAAGAAGGGAAGGAACATTCGGAACGATGCCCTTTCTTTCGGCGGCGACGAAGCGACGCCATCGAATAGGACCTCGCAGGACGACTCCGTTCCGGCGCTATGACGGACGGCGATCGAGTCCACAGAATCCGCTCGATGCTCAAGAAGAGAGAAGAGCACTCGCAAGTCGATAATGAGCTTCGCATAGGCCCGGAAGTCGGTGGCTTCTCGAGACGTGAGCCGCAGAAGCGGAGCGGCCTGAAGCTCGAAAGACCGGCCGTGGGACTCAAACCCGCGTACGTCGTTTATGAGAGCGAGCCGAAACCCGTCAGCCGGAGCAATCGGTTCGTCGAAGATCGTCTCGGGGTGGAGCGCAACCTGAAACGCGCTCTTGCCGAGTGTGAGCGGGGACTCGACGGTGAAGGCTGGCTTCTCGAGCCAATCCGTAAGGCCCGCCAGAGAGAGGTCGCAGGAATGGACGAGTAGGTCGGCGTCGCCTTCGGCGTGGACGCCAATATAGGCGGTGTCGACGCGGTACGTGTCCTGGTGGAGCTCCGCTGCGACGGTGTACGCGCTTTGGCGCCTCGCACCCAGAGTCCGATGTAGCGTGATCGGCCGAGCATCAAGACCTACACCGAGGATGATCTGAGGCCCTTTCACGTGGGCATAGCCGCTCTCTTCCAGAGCTCCCTCGAGTCGCAGGTGTGTGCCAGCGTGGGGCCCGTAGGAAAGGGTACCCGGCACGCACACGTGAGGGGATCCGGGCAGCCACCATTGTCCCCGGATCTCGTGCGGCTGAAGCAGGCTAAGTCGAGTGCGCATATGGCCTGTGTCGTCTAACCGGTAACAGAAGTTGTAACAGAAGTCCGGAACCAGTACTCCGGCCGTGGATCAAGCGGCAGCGTCTCGTCCTTCTGCATTTCGAATGCGCCGTCCACCCTTCGCCAGCGCGTGACGTGGTGCTTGATGTAGGACGACAGGTTACCGGCCTCGAATTCGAGGACGACGAGACCCTTGAGCGAGGAGAGGGTGAACTTCATCTGCAACTCCTCATGCTAGTCCGTGCCCCAGATCTGCCCGAGCTGATATACGAGCGCCTTGTCCTTCAGTTCGATCGAGGTCTTCAGCCTGTTTAGCCGCTCGCCCATCGGGCCCAGTCTCTCGAGCAGCCTGCCGAGGCCTACGCGGCGGGAGCGCTTCTTCCTTTCGACGAATACCATCACACGGCTGCTGTTTCTAACCCGGTACCGCTGGACCCGCACGACACGGTACGGGGCCTCCGCGTACACCTTTTCGCTGCTCTCCTCGACGATCTGGAGAACCCGCTGCCCAAGCCGCACCTTCCTGCCGAAGCCTGCTGGCGTCCAGGCAAAATCGTCCACGACGTAGTGTCGAGTGTTCTTCAGTTTCTTCCGTGCGAGGGGCTCCCCGGCGTCTTGCTGGACGTAATCCTCGTCAATCCAGGCTCCCGTTTCGAGCTTCACCGCCCAGAGCACGGACTGGCCAGCACCCCGCATCGTCTGTCGAGACCGAGGCCTCCCGGCACCGAGGATCCTTGGCGGCACGTACAACTTCTCGAGCCGCTTCGCATACTGGGGGGTGACGACATCCCCCCTGAGTGACCGGACGAACGCCGTGGCAGCCGAAACGGTCCGCCGATCCGAAGTCTCCACAACCGCCTCGAGGAGGTGCTCCTCGGAAGTCGACGAGACGTTCGTCGAGCCGATCACGGCTGTCTTCCCGAAGACGAACACCTTCGCGTGCAGGTTCGACTGGGCATGAACTTCGACGCCCCTCCGAAGGAACTTCCCGACCTCGAACGGCGAGGTCTGACCGCTCTTCACCGTGGCTTCGTCGAGTCTGACGATAAGGAGATCGCCGGCCTGAAGCGGCAAGCGGCGGATCGCTCCTTTCCCGAGGAATGGCACAGCCACCAGTCGCCGGCCCCTCATCCTGGCCAGGTCTCGGATCCGCGACCAGGAATCGTCCGAATGGAACTTCGTGGCCATCTCCCCACCTCCGAACGCTGCTCATCGGCCCTGGCCGGGGCAGCCCGGCCCCGCTTGGCCTCTCCCGGCCCCCCTACGCCATCCCCAGAACCTTCATAGCCGCGGTCTTCGGATCTCCATAGAACACCGGATCGACGTGTTCCACCACGTCCGCCGCGACCTCCAGGAAGCTCCGCTTGTTCTCGATCGGCACCAGCGCCCGCTTCGCCCCGTTGTCCATCCCCA
The DNA here is from genome assembly GCA_964575465.1 of uncultured Holophagales bacterium. Taxonomy (GTDB): domain Bacteria; phylum Acidobacteriota; class Thermoanaerobaculia; order UBA5066; family UBA5066; genus UBA5066. The sequence continues at coordinate 2,750 of CAZNSS010000272.1, forward strand.
CCCGGAGCGGCTCGGCGAGCGAGCGAGCAGCCTTGATGTTCCCCTGGACGCTCATGTCGCCGAGAACCAGCAACGCCGGGGCCACCGAGGTCTGGCGGAGAGCCGAGCAGAAGGCGACGAAGACGGCGACGCCGATCTCCGCCTCGACCCGGTTTCCGATGAGGTCGATGACCTGGACGTGGAAGTCGGAGGTGTCGACGTCGCGGCCGACGCCGAGCTCGGTCTTCTTCGAGTTGAGGTAGGCGAAGGCCCGCTGGGCCGACTCCTTCATCTCGCCGGAGAGGCCGCCGGCGGTCTTCAGCTTGCCGGTTCCGGAGGCCACGGAGACCTCCACCCGGTAGAGGCCGACGATGCTCTGGTCCGAGACTCCGGCCGTGTAGACCGTCCCGGGGCCGGGCGGGTCGGTGGGGATCAGGTTCCGGCCCCCCTGCTCGGGCACGCCGACGAACCGCTCGAGGCCAGTCTCGCGGTCGATGTAGCTGAACGACGTCTGGTGGTACTCGAAGGAGCCGAGCTTCTTTAGCTGCTCCTTCACCCGCCGCCTCATTTCGAGGGCCAGCTCGACGAGCTCGGCCATCTCCTCCCGGGTCGCCTCGCCGTGGGGGTGGATCAGCTTCATCAGGCCCGAGAAGGTCTTCTGGGCGGCTTTGCGGTCGCGCTGAACGAGGTGGCTTCCGAAGGCGAAGTCGCGCTCGACCATCTCCGTGAAGTTCAGCTTCCGGAGCTCGCGCAGGGCCTCGGCCAGGTAGTCGACCACGAACCCGTAGTGGCTGCTGAAGAGCTCCGGCCGCATTTTCGGGATCTCCCATCCCGGGACGTAGGCGTGCAGCCGGTCGAGGAAGGCCATCGTCCGGACGTTCTCCGGGAGCGGCTCGAAGAGGTGGCTCGACTGGACGAGGACGTCCACCGGCCGGTTCGTGTTCCCGAAGAGGGCGAGGCTCGCCTCGCCGCTCGTCGCCTCCGACCCGCGCTGGAACTGCCCCGACTCGCAATAGGTCTGGAGCATCGGGATCAGCTCCTTCGGCATGTTCTTCAGCTCGGCCACCTCGTCGAAGGCGACGACGTCCCAGAGCTGAACCAGCCCCTTCTGCTTGCCGGTGACGTAGCCGAAGAGGGTCGCGACGGTGGGCGAGCCGGTCAGGAGCGCCGCGTAGGGGGAGATCTCCTGGACGACGTAGCTCTTGCCGGTGCCGCGCGGCCCCAGCTCCACGAGGTTGAAGTTGTGCTCACAGAGAGGGACGAGGCGAAGGAGGAAGAGAAGCTTTAGCCGGCGCGTCATCTCGGCCGGCTCGTAGCCCATGCTCCGGAGGACGAGGTCGATCCACTCGTCCGTCGTGAACTCCCGCCGGAGGCGCCGGTACTCGTCGAGATCGAACGTCGCGATCTGGATCGGCGTCAGCCGCTCGATCCAGAACGGGTTCTTCCCCTTCCCCTCCTCGTCGTACTCGAACCGCATGTCGACCTGGGCCCAGATGCCCCCCATCAGGAGCCGCTCGTACTCCTTGACGTAGTGGTTTGGCACGTGGAGGAACTTGTTCCCGAAGTTCACCCCTTCGCCCCAGTAGTCCGAGTCGACGAGGCGGACCTTGACCTTGTCGATGAACGAGTGCCGGCCGTTCTCCTTGACCCGGCTCTGGGCCTTCTGCCCCTCGTCGGGCCGGATGTAGTTGTTCGCCAGCGTGTCGTTGACGACCTGGAGCCCCATCTGGATCGCAGCCTCGTCCGACGAGGCGCAGTACTTGCCGAGCAGGAACTCGAGGACGAAGACCGGGACGTTCGTCCCGACCTTCACCTTCCGCACGAGGTCCTTCCGGACGACCTTCCCGCTGAAGAACCTGTTCGCCTTGTCGTCGAGGGCGTCCCGCGCGGGGACGGCCACGCCGGCCTGTTCGTTCGTCATCTCAGACTCCCAGCTTCACCGGGATGAGCCCCGGGGATCGATAGAGCTCGGCGTCGGTCGCCGGGTCGAGGAGGGTCAGGCGGACTTCCTTCACCGTGTCGTCGGTGAGGAGGAGGACGAAGGCCGCCGAGGAGTCTGGCGACAGTGTGACCGTGCCCGCGTCACGGTCGACTTCGGCGGTCCCCTTGCTGGGAACGGCCCCGAACAGCTTCCCGACGCGCCGGCCTTCCGACACCCACGACACCCCGAACACCCCGCCGAGGAAGCTCGACACCGTGACCGTCATCATCCGGTTCGTGATCGCGGTCGGGAGGCCGCTCACCTCGACGGCCGCCTGGGCCTGGGGCGCCGGCTCCGTTCCCGGCATCCGGACCGTCAGGACCGGGATCACCATCTCCTGAAGCGACGTCCCACCATGGTGGAAGGCGAGGTCGCCGCCGGCCTTCAGGACGCCTCCCCCTTCGGGGAAGACGAACTCGAGGTCCGAGGCGTAGCCGAGCGCCGAGGCGGGAACCCGGATCGTCCCGGCGGGAGTGGCGCCGCCCCGCCCGATCCAGCAACGGCGGTGAAGGTCGACGGTCGCTCCTCCCGGAGCCTCGGTCTTCATCGACTCGTCCCGCGCCACCGGGAAGAAGACGTGCCCGTGGTCGGCCGTTACCACCGTCCTTCCCACTCCTGCCCCCGCCAGCCTGCGGATCGCCCGGGCGAGGTTGTCTATGACGGTGTCCATGACCCGGCGGGCCTGGAACGTAAACCCCGACTCGCCCGCCTGGTCGATCTCCTGCGACCTCACGAGGACGACCGGCGCCCCCTCGAGCTTCTTCTTCAGCTTCCCCGCGGGAAGGCTCAGGAGCTCGTCGAGCGTGAGGTCGACGAGCTTCGGCACCCTCGCGATCGCGTGCTTCCGGCGCGCCGCCAGGTCGGGCAGAAACGACCCGTCGACGCGGACGCCGAGCTTCTCCCCTTCCTCGACTACGGCGAAGCTCCCCGAGGCCCCGGGCATGAGCGCTCCCATCCCCACAGGCGTGATGCTCGGGAGCGCGCAGAGAGCAGGCCGCAGGTCGACCTCGGCCCCCTTCGGCAGCCGCGAGGCCAGCTCCAC
>CAZNSS010000273.1:0-5733 GCA_964575465.1 uncultured Holophagales bacterium
CGTGCGAGCCGTTCCGGCCGCGCCCGCCGTCGACGTCGTCGGGAAGACCGCCGGCACACTTCGCCTCGCCGCTCCCGCGTCGCTCGAAGGCCTCTCCGGACCGTTCGACGGCTCGTACCGCCTCGAGCTGAACGGCTCCGGGAAGGTCACGGAGGCCGTTCGCCTCTTCGGCGGCTCGGGGATCGAGCCCGCGGGCCTCCAGGAGAGGCTCCGGACCCTCACCTTCGTCCCCGCCGACGCGGCCCGGAGCGCCGGCTCGGTGGACGTGAGGGTTCGGATTCCTTAGGCCGGCGGGCGTTGACCGGTCGATTGGTACATATCTAAGTTGTTTCAACAAAACAACTTACGATGGTTCTCGAATCGGTCTCCGAAGGCCTCTCGCGTCGGGCAAAATGAACCTGCCACGGGGGTCAATCGTGAAGAGGACGCAGGCGGCTCGAGTTCGGAAGGCCCTGGACTACGTGAAGAAGCGGCTGAAGCTCGACCTCGAGTTCGTCGTCGAGCCCGGCGAGGTCCACGAGCAGTTCGGCCTCCTCGACATCGAGCGCTCCCAGCGCGGCACCGAGGACCGGAAGGTCTGGATCGTCAGCTTCGACCCCGAGCTCGTCTCGCAGGAGTCGCTCGCGGCGCTCCGCCGCCACGCCTTCCACGAGGTTCTTCACGCGCTCACCTGGCCGCTCTTCGACGAGGCCGAGGCGGCCATTCGGCGCGTCCCCGACTCGACCCTCCGCAAGGAGCTGATGGACCGCACCATCGACGCGCGCGAGAACATCGTCTACGAGCTCGAGCGCAAGGTCGGTCCCCTCTGCTTTCCGTCGCTTCCCTGGGTCGATCCCTGATCGCTTGACCGGCGACGGGGCTCACTCCTAGAATGCGCGTCCCTTGCGGCGTCGTCGCCGCGTTCTTTGCCAGGGTTCGGGCCGAAGTAGCTCAGTTGGTAGAGCAACTGATTCGTAATCAGTAGGTCGGCGGTTCAAGTCCGCCTTTCGGCTCCATCTTTCCTCCTGATCCAGAACGACTTGCGAGGGCTCCCGTCACGGGAGCCCTTCTGGTATCCGCCTGTCGGCCCGCTATGAGCCCGACAGGATCGAGGCGGATCTCTCCGGGGCCTTGGCGGGGAAGAAAACGACGGGAGGGGCGCTCGCCGTCGGGGGAGGTAGCGGATATGGGCTTCCCCTCCCCCAGGCTCACAGTCCCTCTGGGTCGGCGGGGCGGATTCCGCCGGAAGCTGACCGAGTCTGACGAGAAGGCCCCTGGTCGGTGCAGAGTTGATTCCGCACGCATCAGGAACTCCGTCTCGCCGACGTGAGGACCTCTCGGGATAGATCCGTCACTGTCGTTGGCTCAACGGAGATCCCCGCCTGTCCCCTGACCCCACCTCGAACTTCGTGGAGCCTGATCTTGACAACTCTGCAACGCAGAGTAATCTCCCGGCCATGGACGTCCCGAGCGCCCTCGACCGGATCGAGGAGATCCACGCCCAGATCGCCAAGGGCGAGGTCTTCCGCGGGTACCGGCCCGTTCCCGTCGCCCTTGCCGGGGCGGCCGGGCTCGCCGCGGGATGGCTTCAGCCGAAGGTCGTCTCCGCGACGGACGACCTGGGGTTCCTCGCGTTCTGGCTCACCGTCGCCGCGCTGAACGTCCTCCTGAACGCCGCCGTGATCGCGACGGGGTACCTCCGCTGCCGGGACGTCTTCGTGCGGCGGCACACGCGCCAGGTCGTCGGCCAGCTCCTGCCCGCGCTCGCGGCCGGAGGCGCGGTGAGCCTCGCGCTTCCCGCCGCGGACCCCGGGCTCGTCCGCCTCCTGCCGGGGCTCTGGGCGCTCCTCTTCGGCCTCGGCCTCTTCGCCTCCCGACCCTACCTCGCCCGCGCCACGGGCTGGGTCGCGCTCTTCTTCCTCCTCGCGGGCGCGGCGCTCCTCGCGGCCCCGATGCCCGGCCTCGCCCGCCTCGGCCTCGCGCACGGGGCCGTCTTCGGCCTGGGCCTCCTGGCGGCGGCCGTCGTCCTCCACCTCGACGTCCCGAGGGAACGCCGTGGCGAGTGAGACCGCCGAAGGGCGCTTCGCCTACGAGGGGCTCGACCGGATCCTCCACGAGAAGGCCCGGCTCGGCATCCTCACGTCGCTCTCGACGCGTCCCGAGGGGCTGCTCTTCGGCGACCTGCGCCGCCTCTGCGCGCTGACGGACGGCAACCTGAACCGCCACCTCGAGGTCCTGCAGGGCGCGGGGCTCGTCGAGATCTGGAAGAGGTTCGAGGGGCGGCGCCCGCAGACGCTCGTGCGGCTGAGCGCCGAGGGGCGGCGGAGGTTCCTCGACTACCTCGGCGAGCTCGAGAAGGTCCTGAAGGACGCCCGGAAGGCGCAGGCGCGGGAGCAGGCCGGCGCCGGTCGAACCCCGCTGAAGCCCGGCTGGACCCCGGCCTGAGGCGCCGTGACCCTCGGGAGGGAGGGGGCCCGCGCCAACGCTTTGCAATACAGAGCACTTTCCCGAAGGAGGACGCGATGCGAACGACGAGAGGGGACGGCGAAGGGGGCACGACGCGGCGGGACCGGGTCCGCGCCCTCCCGCGCCACGTGGCGGTCATCATGGACGGCAACGGTCGCTGGGCCACGCGACGAGGCCTGCCGAGGGCGGTCGGGCATCGCGCCGGGGCGAGGGCGGTGAGCCGCGTGGTCGAGGCGGCCCGACGTCGCGGTGTCGCGACGCTCACGCTCTACGCCTTCTCGTCGGACAACTGGAGGCGGCCCGCGGCCGAGGTCGAGGCGCTCATGGGGCTCTTCGAGCGGTACCTCTCGCGCGAGGCGCGCCGCTGCGCGGAGAACGGGATTCGCCTCCGGGTCATCGGGCGCCGCGACCGGCTCGGCCCGGCGCTCGTCCGGGCCGTCGCGGAGGCCGAGGCCTCGACGGCGGGCGGGGCCGGCATGGAGCTGCGGATCGCGGTCGACTACTCGGGGCGCGACGCGATCCTCGCGGCGATGTCGCGGCTCCCGCCGGGTCTCCCGCCGACGCGGGAATCCCTCCTCGACGCGCTCGCGGCGTCGGGCCACGGCGGCGGGCCCGAGGTCGACCTCCTCGTGAGGACCGGCGGCGAGCGGCGGATCAGCGACTTCCTCCTGTGGGAGATCGCCTACGCGGAGGTCTTCTTCACGGACCGGCTCTGGCCCGACGCCGGGGCGCCCGACCTCGACGAGGCCCTGGGCTGGTACTCCGCGCGGGAGAGGCGGTTCGGCGGACTGCCACCGGCCGCGAACGCGATCGGCACGATCGAACGGGCGTCCCGTGAAGCCGGCCACGCCGCGTGAGCTGCGCGAGGCGCCACGGCTCGACCCGGGCCCTGCGCCCGGTCCGCCGACGCCGCGCCACGCCCTCCTCCTGAACCCCTTCTACCCGAAGGACCCGCACGCGAGCTTCGGTAAGCACGTCCTCACGCCGACGCTCGCCCTCACGAGCGTCGCGGGGGCGACGCCCGCCGGGTGGGAGGTCCGCCTCTGGGACGAGAACCTCCTCCAGGGATCACCCCCGCACGAGCCGTTCCCGCGGGTCGTCGGGATCACGGTCCACCTGACGTTCGCGGCGAGGGCGTACGAGCTCGCCCGCTGGTACCGCGAGCGGGGCGCCCTCGTCGTCCTCGGCGGCCTCCACGTCTCGGCCTGTCCCGACGAGGCCGCCCCGCACGGCGACGCGATCGCGATCGGCGACGGCGTTCCGCTCTGGCCCCGGATCCTCGCCGACGCCGAGCGGGGCGCGCTGGAGCCTGTCTACCGCGCGGGCTTCGACGCGTCGTACCGCGACGCGCCGGCTCCCCGCCGCGACCTCCTGCCGCGCGAGTCGTTCCTGACGACGGCGAGCCTCGTGGCGACGCGGGGCTGCCACAACCGTTGCGACTTCTGCTATCTCTCGACGCGCGGCGTGAAGGTGCCGTGGATCGTGAAGGAGCCGGAAGACGTCGTGGCGGAGTGGCTCGCGACCGGAGAGCCCTACGCCGTCTTCCTCGACAACAACCTCGGCTCCGACCCGCGGCACCTGCGTCGCCTCTGCCGGGCGCTCGCGCCGCTCGAGCGGATCTGGAGCGCGGCGGTCTCGATCGACGTGACGGACGACCCGCTCCTCGTGAAGGAGATGGCGCTCGCCGGCTGCACGGGGGTCTTCGTCGGCCTCGAGTCGCTCTCCGACCCGAATCTCGTGGACGCGCGGAAGAAGACGCCGCCGGCCGCCGACTACGCGCGAAGGGTCGGGATCCTCCACGACCACGGCATCCAGGTGAACGGGAGCTTCGTCCTCGGCTTCGACCACGACGGCCCGGAGGTGTTCGAGAGGACCGTCTCCTGGATCGAGGCGAGCCGCCTCGAGTGCGCGACGTTCCACGTCCTGACGCCGTACCCCGGCACGCCCCTCTTCCGGCGAATGGAGACCGAAGGACGAATCCTCCACCGCGACTGGAGCCGCTACGACACGGGGCACGTCGTCTTCCGCCCGGCTCGGATGACGCCCGAGCAGCTCGCCGAGGGCTACGCCTGGTGCTACCGGCGGCTCTTTTCGGGCGCCTCGATCTGGAAGCGGAGGCCACGGGACCCGGGGGCCGTCGCCCCTTACCTCGCGATGTCGATCCTCTACAAACGGGCGAACCCGCTCTGGAGCCTCCTCATCCGTCACCGGCTCGTCTCACGAGTGTGGCGCCCGCTCGTCGAGGCGTCGCGGAGGCGGCACCTGCGTCTCCGGAAGGCGCTCTCTGAGAAGGGCCCTCGCCCGGTGCCCGAGGCACGCCCTCAGGGCTTCTCCCCGACCCCTTCCGCCGACTTGCAGGCGGGCTCGTACCCGAGCGCGCACGACTTCCGGTAGTAGCGAACCGCCGCCTCCGCGTCCACGTCGACGCCCGTACCGTTCTCCCAGACGTCGGCCAGGTTGTTGCAGCCGACGGCGTCTCCCCATTCGCAGGCCTTCTCGTAGAGCTGCCGGGCCCGGTCGAAGTCCCTTTCCACGCCCTCTCCGTTCTCGTAGAGGACGCCGAGGTTCGCGCAGGACTTCCGTTCGCCGAGGACGCAGGCCTTGTCGTAGGACGCGGCCGCGCTCACGTCGTCCTTCTCCACGCCTTCGCCCCCGACGTAGGCGAGGGCGAGGTTGAAGCAGCCGTTGCGGTCACCGGCGTCGCAGGCGCCGGCGAAGAGCCGGGCCGCGAGAACGTCGTCCTCCGGTACGCCCGCACCCTCGGAGTAGAGGACCCCCAGGTTGGAGCAGGCGCCGGCGTCGCCTCCCTCGCAGTCGCGGCGATAGGTCTCGGCCATGTGCGCCTTCTCCGCGGGCGCCTCGAACGTCGTTTTCTCCTCGCCGATGGCGGCGCAGCCCTCCTCGTTGCCCAGGGTGCAGGCCTGCCTGAAGAAGGCGAGCGCCCTCCCCGGGTCGGCTTCCACGACCGCGCCCGTCTCGTAGAGGCGCCCCAGGTCGAGGCAGGAGCGGCTTTCACCCGCTTCGCAGGCCTTCTCGTAGAGGGCGACGGCCTGCGCGCCGTCCACCGGCAGGCCGCTCCCGTCGGCGTAGCGGGCAGCCAGGTTATGACAGCCCATCGCGATCCCGCCCGCGCAGGCCCGGGCGTAGAGGGCCACGGCGGCATCCTCGTCGCGCGGGACGCCGTCGCCCGTCGCGAGGTGGACGGCGAGGTTGACGCATCCCTTCAGCTCGCCGCCGTCGCACGCGCGCCGGAAGTAGCCCGCCGCGGCCGCGTGGTCCTCGCCGACG
>CAZNSS010000274.1:0-5680 GCA_964575465.1 uncultured Holophagales bacterium
CCGCGCGCCGCGCGCCTCGACGCGGCGACGACGACCTGGGAGACCGGCCCGCTTGCCGCCGGGCGGCGCTACGCCTGGCGCGTCGACGCGCTCGGCCCCGAAGGGCGCGTCCGCGGCGCGACATGGGCCTTCACGACGCTCGGGAGGCCCTTCCGCCTCGCCCTCGCTGGCGACTCGACCGTGACGGAGCGCCAGGGCTGGGGGACGGGACTCGCCGCCCTCCTCCGTCCCGGCGTCTCTCTCGCGAACCACGCGAAGGGGGGCCGGAGCACGAAGAGCTTCCTCGAGGAGGGGCTCTGGGACGAGACCCTCGCCGGGAGGCCCGACGTCGTCCTGATCCAGTTCGGGCACAACGACGCCCCGGGGAAGGGCCCCGAGCGCGAGGCGGACGCCTTCACGGCCTACCGCGAGAACCTCGCGCGGATGGTCGACGAGGCCCGCGCGGCGGGAGCCCGGCCCGTCGTCCTCACGTCGCTGACGCGCCGCTACGTCGACGAGGACGGCTGCGTCCGCTCGGACCTCGGCTTCTGGGCCGACGCCGCGCGCGCCGTCGCCTTCGAGAAGCGCGTCCCGCTCCTCGACCTCCATCGCCTCTCGATCGAGGCGGTCGACCGGATGGCGCCGTCCGAGGTCGCCGCGCTCGGAGCCCCGAAGGAGGACGGTACCCTCGACCGGACGCACCTCTCCGCCGCGGGGAGCGCGCTCTTCGGCGAGGTCGTCGCGCGGGAGCTCGCCCGCGTCGTCCCCGACCTCGCTCCGGCGTTCGCCCTGCCGCGCGTCACCGCGCCCGCGCCGCCCTCCGCCGGGAAGGACGACCTCGCCGAGCCGGACGTCCGGGCGTCGGCCGTCCACACGCTCTCCCCGCTCCTCGAGAAGCCGGCCGCCTGGTTCTCGTCGGCCGAGGCCGCCCGCGTCGGCGAGAACCTCCTCCTCTGGCAGCGCGCGAACGGCGGCTGGCCGAAGGACCTCGACATGGTCGTCCCGCTCTCGCCTGCGCAGCAGGCGACGCTGGAGAGGCGAAAGGGCAGGACCGACACGACGATCGACAACGGGGCGACGACGACCCAGGCCCGCTTCCTCGCGCGCCTGTACGGCGTCGCACGCGACGGGCGCTTCCGCGCCGGGGCGCTCCGCGGCCTCGGCTACCTCCTCGCCGCGCAGTACCCGAACGGCGGCTGGCCGCAGTTCTTCCCGCTTCGCGACGACTACTCCCGCCACGTCACCTACAACGACGACGCGATGGCCCGCGCGATGGAGCTCCTCGACGACGTCGCGCGCGGGAGGGCGCCGTTCGACTGGACCGACGGAGAGCTCCGCGCCCGCGCCCGCGCGGCCTTCGCGGGCGGGATCCGCTGCATCCTCGCGAGCCAGGTCGTCGTCGATGGAAGGCGGACCGCCTGGTGCGCCCAGCACGACGAGGTCACGCTCGAGCCGCGCCCGGCGCGGAAGTTCGAGCCCGCCTCGCTGAGCGGCTCCGAGAGCGTCGGGCTCGTCGAGCTCCTGATGCGCGTCGAGGAGCCCGGGCCCGACGTGATCGCCGCCGTCGACGCGGCTGTCGCGTGGCTCTCGTCCGTCGCCCTCCACGGCCTTCGCGTCGAGCGGCGCCCCGCCGAGGGGCCTCCGGGGAGCGTCGACGTCCTCGCCCTCCCCGACCCTTCGGCCCCGCCACTCTGGGCCCGCTTCTACGAGATCGGGACGGACCGCCCGATCTTCACCGGCCGCGACGCCGTCGTCCGCTACAGCCTCGACGAGATCGAGCACGAGCGGCGCGTCGGCTACGCCTGGTACGTCACGCGCCCCGCGCGCCTCCTCGAGAAGGACTACCCCGCCTGGAAGGCGAAGCTCGCCAGGGAGAACCGATGACGAACGACAGCAGCGTCCCTCCGTCCGCCCCCTCGCGTCGCGATTTCCTCCACGCCGCCGGCGTCGCTGCCGCTGCTGCCGCCGCGGGCTTCCCCGCCACAGCCGCGGCGCCCTCCATGCGGAAGGTCCGCTACGCCATCGTCGGCCCCGGCCACCGCGGCTCGGGGATGTGGGGCGCCGAGGCGCTGAAGCGGCACGGCGGCACGCTCGACCTCGTTGCGCTCTGCGACGTCAACCCGAAGCGCGCCGAGGCCGCGAACGGCCTCATGGGGACGAAGGCCCCCGTCTACTCCGACCTCGACCGGATGCTCGAGGAGGCGAGGCCCGACCGGATCGCCGTGACCACGGTCGACGCGACGCACTCGGGCGTCATCGTGAAGGCGCTCGACAGGGGAATCGACGTCGTCACCGAGAAGCCGATGGTCACCGAGGTCGACCAGCTGAAGGCGGTCCTCGAGGCCGAGAGGCGGAATCGCCGGAAGGTCGCGATGGCCTTCAACTACCGCTACTCGCCGAAGAACGAGCTGGTCTGGCAGCTCCTCCGGAGCTCGGGCCTCGGGAAGGTGACCTCGGTCGACTTCTCCTGGTACCTCGACGTCGTCCACGGCGCCGACTACTTCCGCCGGTGGCACCGGCTGAAGTCGCGGAGCGGGAGCCTCTGGCTCCACAAGGCGACCCACCACTTCGACCTCGTCAACTGGTGGCTCGGCGCCGACCCCGTCGAGGTCGCCGCCTTCGCCTCGCTCCGGCGCTACGGCCGGAGCGGCGCCTTCCGCGGCACGCACTGCCGCGAGTGCCCTCACAAGGGGTCGTGCGAGTTCTTCTTCGACCTGACCGCGAACCCCCGCCTGATGGCGCTCTACGCCGGCCCGGCGGGCGCCGACGGCTACCTCCGCGACGGCTGCGTCTTCCGCGAGGACTGCGACACCTGGGACACGATGAACGCCGTCGTCTCCTACTCGAACGGCGTGCAGATGAGCTACTCGGTGAACGCCTTCATGCCCGTCGAGGGGTTCCGCCTCGCCTTCAACTGCGAGAAGGGGCGGATCGAGGTGCGCGACTGGGAGCGGCAGGCGTGGGACGTCCCGTACGAGACGGAGATCCTCGTCGCGCGCTCGTTCCAGAAGGAGCCGGAGCGGATGACCCTCCAGAGGCGCGAGGGGGGCCACTCGGGCGGCGACCCGCGCCTCCTCGACGCTGTCTTCGGGAGCGCGCCGGTCCCCGAACAGCTCCGCGTCCCCGACTCGCGCGCCGGCGCGATGTCGTGCCTCACCGGCATCGCGGCCCGCACGAGCGCCGAGACCGGCACGAAGGTGAAGATCGCCGACCTCGCGAGGGCCGCGGGGCTCGAGGCCTGAGGTCCGGGCCGGGGAGAGGGCCTACAGCGCCCGCAGGAGCCACCGCGCGGCGTTGAGCGCGAGCGGACGGTCGTCGTAGCCCGGGGCGTTCATCCCGACGCGGACGCCCCCCTTCTCCCGATGCGCGCGGAGGATCGCGGCGTCGCCGAGGACGACGACACGCCCCTTCCCGGCCTCGAGCGCGACCGCCTGGGCCCTCCCCTTCGCGGAGACCGCGGCGCCGTACTCCATGTCGACCCGGACGTCGCCGCCGTCCCTCGTCACGCGCGGGGCCGTCGGCTGCCACTCGACGGCCGTGTCCGAGAGGCGCAGGAGCGCCACGGACCCCGGGGGCACGGAGAGGGACTGCCCGGTGAAGGTGAGGACGCGCCGGACGCGCTCGGACTCCTCACGGCCGCGCACGATCGGGTGGTCCGCGAGGAGCCCGTTCTCGACCGAGAAGACGAGGTGGCTCGCGCCCCGCTCCGGGTCCGAGCGCGCGGGGTCCTCGACGAGGCCCTTCCCCATCCCGACGCCGAAACGGACCGCGAGCGTTTCCGCGGCCGGCCCGAACGGCCAGTGGTCGGTGACGAGGAGGAGGGCGCCCCCGTCGCGTACCCACCGCTCCACGGCATCCGTCTCGGCAGCCGTGAAGGCCGGCGCGTCGTTCGCGTCGTTCGGCCCGCGCGCTCCCGCCACGACGAGGAGCGAGACGCCCCGGAGCGGTTCCGGGGAGAGCGGTCCACGGTGCACGCGGACCCGGCAGCCGTCGTTCCGGAGGAGCGCGGCGAACGGCCTGTAGGCCCCGTCCGCCTCGTGCACGTTCCGGTGCCCCTCGTCGAAGAGGACGACCGGGCCGTCGCCCCGGAAGGCGGGCGCCGCCACGCGCGTGTCGAACGAGGAGTCCCATTCCCGCGATCGTCCGAGGAAGAGCCACGCCGCCAGCGCGGAGAGGAGGAGCGCCGCGGCGAGCAGGGCTTTCAGGCGCATCGCAGGCTCCATGTTAAGCGGCCCCGGCCTTGCCGCCGTGCGCCGGCGTTGCCCGGGCCTGCCCGGAGGCGCAGGATGAGCCCTGCATGAAACGGATGCGCGCGGCGTTCGCCCTCCCCCTTCTCCTGCTCCCGCAGGCCGGGTCCGCCGCTCCTCCAGCGGGCCCTTCCCGGGTCGAGGAGCACCTCCGCGCGCGCATCTCCTCCTTCCGCGGCGAGATGGGCCTCTACGCGCGGAACCTCGAGACGGGCGAGGCGCTCGCCGTGAACGCGGACGCGCGCTTCCCGACGGCGAGCGTGATCAAGCTCGCCGTGCTCGCCGAGGTCGAAAGGCGCCTCGCCGAGGGGACGCTCGGCCGCGGGACGACGGTGACGCTCCGCGAGGAGGACAAGGCCGGCGACGAGACGACCCCGCTGAACGCCCTCCACGCCGGCGTCGTCCTCACCGTCCCCGACCTCCTCCGGCTGATGGGCGCCTGGTCGGACAACACGGCGACGAACCTCCTCGTCGGCCTCGTCGGGACGAAGAGCGTGAACGCGCTTCTCGACGTGCACGGCCTGACGAAGACGCGCCTCTACCGCCCGACGTTCCGCGACGGCCGTGCCGACGTCCTGCCGGACGAGGAGAAGGTGTATGGCCTCGGCTCGACGACGCCGCGCGAGGCGGCCGAGCTGATGGCCCGGATCGCGGACGGGCGGATCGCCGGGAAGGCCGCCTCGGACGAAATGGTCGCGATCCTCGCGACCCAGCAGGACCGGGCGATGGTCCCGCGCCCGCTTCCCGTCTCGCAGCCGGGCGTCCTCGTCGCGAACAAGACCGGCTGGGACGAGGAGAAGCAGCCCGACGCCCGCGGCTTCCGGGGCGACGTCCGGGGCGACGTCGCGTTCGTGAAGGGCCCCCGCGGCCGCTACGTCCTCGCGATCCTCGCCCGGCGGATCGCCGACAAGGTCCCCGGCGTCGACAGCGAGGCGCTCCGGACCGGCGCCGATCTCTCGCGGATCGTCTGGGACGCGTTCCAGGGCGCGCCCGCGTCGGCCCGGTAGCGGAAGGCAGGTCTCCGGGCTCGCCGGCCGGCCCGGTGCTCCTACGGCCCCGGCTCGAGGAGGGGACGGCCCGAGCGGCAGAGCGCGAGCTGCCCCTCGATCCGGGCCGCGAGCTCGCCGAGGCCCCTCTCGCGCGCGAGGCCGAGCGCCGCCTCGAAGTGCGGGATCGCCTCCGACGGCTTCCCCACGGCGACGAGCGCGAGCGCGAGGTTGTTGCGCGGCTCGAGGAGGTCCGGCCTCTCCGCGAGGGCCCGCTCGTAGTGGCCGATCGCCTCGCCGGGCCGCCCCTTCACGAAGAGGGCGTTGCCGAGGTTCACGTGGGCGTCGGGGTAGTCCGGCCAGATCGCGAGCGCCCGTTCGTAGTCGCCGACCGCCTCGTCGACGCGGCCCCGCCGGGCGAGGACGTAGCCGCGGTTGTTCAGCGCCGCCTCGTACTCCGGGTTCCAC
>CAZNSS010000275.1:0-2330 GCA_964575465.1 uncultured Holophagales bacterium
ACCCCCCGGACCTCCCCCGGCGCCGCTCGAGACGCTCCAGGCCGAAGGCCGCCCGCCGCTCGAGCTGTCGGGGATGGCCCTCCCCGGCCACCAGCCGCTCCCCACGTACCGGGCGATCGTCCGCAACGACTGCGACCGTCCGGTCCGCCGCGTCGTCGCGACGGTCGTCTACCTCGGAGAGGACGGGCGCGCGCTCCCGGGGGAGAACCACGACGTCGCGTTCGGGAGCCCGCTGAAACCGATCGACCCGGGAGTGACGCTCGAGACCTCGTTCCTCTCCCGCGTCGAGCACGCTCCGTCGGTCCGGCTCGTGATCCGGTCGATCACGTTCCTGGAGAAGCGCGAGGGCACCGGCCCGGTCCCGCGAGAGTGGATGAACCCCGGGTATGACAAGGACCTGGCGAAAGCCCGGGGCGGTCGCGAGGCCGCCCTGCAGCCTACGAAGCGAGTGTCGGGCCGTTCACGGGATTGACGGTCGCCCGCCCGGGCCCATCTTCTAGGACGGCGCCTCCCTGACGGACCTCGCTCCCGGGGGCGTCCCAGGAGGTCCCGGGTTGAAGCCTCTCCTTCCGCTCTTCCTCCTTTCCCTCCTTTCGCCCGGATCGCCCGCCCCGGCCGGGGAGCTCCCGGCGCCTGCCGGCGCACAGGCCGCCACGCAGGCGGTGAAGGCGCTCCGCGTCTACGTCGCGGGCGAGAGCATCGAGCAGTACAACCGGTACGTCGCGCCGCCGTTCACGGCCATCGGGGCGCTCAACGACCGCGGCGGCGGCGAGGCGCGCAACGACCCCGAGGAATACGGCTGGATGGTCCCGCTCCGCGACCGCCTCACCCTCCGCGCCCCGGACCTGACGATCCAGTTCGTGGGCTCGGGCACCTGGACCGACGGCGGCGACTACCCCTACACCGGCACCTATCCGACGACGGAGGCCGAGCCGACCTCGGCGATCGCGGGGACCTCGATCCGCTCCTGGCTCGACCAGCGCCGCGGCGAGCTCGAAGCCAGGACGTTCTGCTACGACCTCGCTTTCGCCTCCCGCTCCGGGAACGACTTCGGGAACGACGACGACGCGGCCTACCGCGACGACCTGAAGGAGCTGATCCTCCTCCTCTGGCGCGGCTCCTCCTGCCGGACCGACCCGGTCGTCGTCGTCACGGGCCACATGCCCGACGACCAGCGCGACTTCACGATGTCCGAGGCCGCCTACGTCGCGCTCACGAAACACCGCTTCGTCGAAAGGGCACGGCAGGCCGTGACGGAGATCGCCGCGGCCTACCCCGCGCTCCGAGTCCGCTTCGTCGACCAGTACACCCCCTTCACGCTGAACACGCCCACGACGGCCTTCCCCTCGGAGGCCTGGTCGGCGAACGGCATCCCCGACTACGACAGGATCGTCCGGCCCGACGACCGCTATCACCCGCGCCGCCTCTCCTCCGTCTACGCCGGCGAGCTCGCGGCCGACGGTCTCGATCTCGCGGAGATGCGCTCCCTCGTCGGCTCGTCTCCGGACGTGACGTACGCCTGGCTTCTCCCCTCGAGCGCGCGCAGCCCGGGCGCCGGCACTTTCTGGACGACGGACCTCTCGATCCGGAACGCGGGGGCCGCGACCGCGACGGCCACGGTGAAGTTCCTCGGGCACTCCGGCGACGGGCGAAGCGGCCCGGAGCGGCCGGTGACGCTCGCCGCGGGCGAGTCGCGGAGCTGGCCCGACGTCCTCGGAAGCCTCTTCGGCCTCGACGGCGACTACGGCCCGATCCTCGTGACCTCGTCGTCTTCGGGCCTCGTCGTCCAGGGGCAGACCTCGACGCCGGGTGGCGGCGGGACGTTCGGCCAGAGCGTCCCGGCCTTCGCGAGCGCCGACCTCGTCGGCTCGACGCCGCGCTCGATCCTCGGCGTGCGGCAGGACGACGCCTTCCGCACCAACCTCATGCTCGCCAATGCCGTGGACGCGCCGATCGAGGTCCACGTCGACCTCATGACGTCCGGCGGCGCGGCCCGGACGACGCGGCAGGTCCCGCTCGGGCCGCTCGGCTTCGCGCAGCTCAACGTCGCGAGCGACCTCGACGGCGCGGGCCTCTCCGGCGCCACCATCGAAGTCTCGACGCCGACTCCCGGCGGGCGCTTCGCCGCCTACGCCTCGGCGATCGACCAGGTCACGGGAGACCCGCGGACCCTCCTCGTCGGCGCGGACGCCGCCGGCCACTGGCTCCTCCCCTCGAGCGCGCGCGTCGCCGGCGCCGGCGCCTTCTGGACGACCGACCTCGTCGTGCGAAACACGAGCTGGTCCCTCATGACGGTGACCGTCCGGTTCCTCGGCCACTCCGGCGACGGG
>CAZNSS010000275.1:2430-5672 GCA_964575465.1 uncultured Holophagales bacterium
CTCCTTCCGGACGAACCTGATGCTCGCGAACGCCACGACGGACGCTCTCGACGTCGACGTCGCCCTCGTCGCCGCCTCCGGCGGCACCCCGCTCGCCACGAGACGCGTGAATCTCGGCCCCCTCGGCTTCGGGCAGCTCAACGTCGCGAGCGACCTCGGGGTCGACGGCGTATCGGGGGCCACGTTCCTCCTCTCGACGCCGACCGCGGGGGGCGCCTTCGCCGCGTACGCCTCGGCGATCGACCGGGCGACGGGAGACCCGAGGACGCTCCTGCCGAGATAGGCGGCGCCTCGAATCGCGACGGGCGATCGGCCCCCGCCTTCCCGGCGAACAGAATCGCCGGCGCGCTCGCCGAGTGCTAGGCTCGTGCAAAGTCCAGCGATTCCGCGAAACGGGACGATTCTCCCGGACTGCGCGGCGAAGGCGTTGCCGGGCCCTTTCTCGCGGAGAAGGCGGTGCCGGAGGTGGACGAGGCCTCGACGGCGTCCGGCTCACGGGCCGGACCGGTGGCCCGAAACGACGACGACGCGTGGAGCGCCTTCCTCGCCGAGCAGGCTCCGCTCGTCCTCCAGGTCGTCCACCTCTTCGAGCGCGACGCCGACCAGGTGCAGGACTGCTTCCTCTTCGTCTGCGAACACCTGCGGCGCGACGGCCTCCGGCGGATCCGCAAGTTCCGCGAGGAAGGGCCGGCCTCCTTCGCCACCTGGCTCCGCGCCGTCGTTCGCCGCCTCTGCCTCGACTGGCGCCGCCACCGCGACGGGCGCTTTCGCCTCCCCCGTTCCGTCGCCCGCCTCCCGGAGCTGGAGCAGGAGGTCTTCCGCTCGATCCACCTCCGCGGCCTCTCCGAGAACGAGGCGTTCCACTCGCTGAAGGCGCTCTGGCCCGCCCTCACGCGCGACGAGCTCTCCGCCGCCGCGGCGCGGGCCTCTAGGGCGGTGGACGGGCACTTCTCCTGGCTCCTCCTCTGGCGCCGGCCGCGGATCCTCTCGATCTCCGCCTCCCCGCCGGGCTCCGACCCCGCCGAGGGCGAGGCGGGCCTCGTCGACCCGCGGGCCGACCCGGAGCGCGACGCGGCCGAGCACGAGCGGAACGAGGCGCTCGAGGCCTCGCTCGCGTTCCTGCCGGCCCGGGCGCGGCTCCTCGTCCGGCTCCGCTACGTCCAGGACCTTCCCCTCGAGGAGATCGCCCGGCTCACGGGCCTCTCCGGCGCGTCCCAGGTCGAGCGTCAGCTGCGCCTGGCCCTCGACGACCTCCGCGACGCCATGACCGCGCGAGGTTTTCCGGGCGTGTCCGTGAAAGGGAGGCAGAGGCCATGAGGGACGACGACCTGACCGCCCGGATCCCCTCCGCGAGCGCCTCCGGCGCCCGGAGGGGATGGCGCTGCCCGGACGAGTCGCTCCTCGCCGCGTGGGCCGACGGGAGAGTCGCCGCGGCCCGCCGGGGGGAGCTCGAAGGGCACGTCGCGGGCTGCGCCTGGTGCTGCGGCCAGCTCGGCTTCCTCTCGCGCGCGAACGACCTCGACACACTGCCCGCCGTCCCCGCGCACCTCCTGGCGGCCGCGAGGGGCGAGCGAGCCCCGTTCTTCGGACGGCTTCGCCCCGCCACCCTCGTCGCGGCGGGCGCCGGCCTGGTCCTCGCGCTCCTCGTCGCCAGCCCATGGGGGCGGCCCGGATTCCCGGGAGAGCCCGTCGCGACGGAGGACGTCCGCGGCGTGAGGAGCACGATCGCGGCCGACGGCGTTCCCCGCATCCTCCGGCCCTCCGAGGGCGAGAGCCTCCACCGCACCGCTCTCGAGCTTCGCTGGGCGGAGACGCCGGAAGCGCTCTTCTACTCCGTGGAGCTCGTCGAGGCCGACGGCGACGTCGCCTGGGAAGCGCGCGCCGAATGCGCGCGCCTCGCGATTCCCCCCGCCGCCCCGCTCGTCCCCGGCAGGCTCTACTTCGCCCGCGTCCTCGCCCACCTTCGGAGCGGAGCGACCGTGCCGTCGCCCGCGGTGGGCTTCCGGCTCGAGCCGGGTTAGGCGATCCCCCGCAAAGGAGGCCGATGCACGCTTCGCCCCGCCTCCTCGCCGCCGCGCTCCTCGTGAGCGTCCTCGCACTTCCGGCCACCGCTGCGACCGCGCCGCCCCCCGACCCGCTCGCGAAGGCGAAGGCGGTGTACGAATCCGAGGGCCCCGCCGCCGCCCTGCCGCTCTTCGAGCAGGCCCTCGCCGGCTGCCGCAAGGCGGGCGACCGGCGCTGCGAGGCGATCGCCCTCGGCATGGTCGGCAACTGTCACAAGCGGCTCGGCCACCTCGACGAGGCGCTGGACCTCCTGAAGCAGGCGCTCGTGCGAAAACGGGAGCTCGGCGACCGGCTCGAGGAAGGGAAGACGCTGAGCCATCTCGGCCTCGTCTACTGGGAAAGGGCCGAGTACCTCGAGGCGATCCGGTGCCTCGAGGAAGCGGCCGCGATCGGCCGTGCGCTCGGCGAGGCGAAGCTCGAGGGGTCGGCGCTCAACAACCTCGGCCTCGTCTACGACGAGATGGGCGACTACGCGCGGAGCCGCGCCTCGTACCGCCGCGCGCTCGAGCTCTACCGGCGGACCGGCTTTCCCCGCGGCGAGGGAGACACCCTCGGGAACCTCGGCGGCGTCTCGCTCCTCCTCGGGCGCTTCCGCGAGGCGATGGGGTACTACCGGCAGGCGTACTCGATCAGCCAGCGCCTCGGCAACAAGACGGCGATGAGCCAGGACCTCGGCAACCTCGCCCTCTGCCACGCCGGCCTGGGCGAGGTGCCCGAGGCCCTGAAGGACTTCGACCGCGCTCTCGCGCTCGCCCGCGAGACCGGCCTCTGGAAGGAGGAGGCCGACTGGCTGAAGGGAAAGGGGACGCTCCTCTTCGAGACGGGCCGTCACGTCGAGGGGCTGGAGCTCGTCCGCTCCGCCCTTGCGCGGTACGAGGCCTCCGGGCTCGCCCGCGAGCGCGTCGGGGCGCTCCAGGAGGTCGCGCTCCTTCACCTCGAGCTCGGCGACGTCGTCGCCGCCGAGGAGAGCCTGCGGCGCTCCCTCGAGGTCGCCCGCGCCATCGGGCACACACCCGGGGTCCACCACAGCCTCCTCGCCCTCGGCGAGCTCGAGCGGAGGCGGAAGCGCCCCGAGCAGGCGGCGGCCCTCTTCCGCGAAGCTCTCGGTTTCGCGGTGTCGGCCGGCAATCACGGCCTCGAGGCCTCCAGCCGCATCGCTCTCTCGGGCGTCCTCTGCG
>CAZNSS010000276.1:0-5671 GCA_964575465.1 uncultured Holophagales bacterium
CGGAACTGGTTCTCGAGGAGCTCGCCGACGCAGCGGACGCGGCGGTTCCCGAGGTTGTCGATGTCGTCGATCTTGCCGATGTCACGCTTGAGCTTCAGGAGCGCGTCGATGACGACGAAGAAGTCGTCCGAGGAGAGCGTCTTCTGCTCGAGCGAGGTCGAGAGGCCCATGCGGATGTTGAACTTGTAGCGGCCCACGCGGGAGAAGTCGTACTTGCGCGGGTCGAAGAACATCCCGACGAAGAGGTTCTTGGCGCTCTCGTCCGTCGGCGGGTCGCCGGGGCGCATCCGCTTGTAGATCTCGAGGAGCGCCTCGCGCTTCGTCTTGACGGCGTCCTTCCGGAGGGTCGCGATGAGGGTCTCGCCGATCGGCTCCCAGTCGGGGAAGAGGACCTCGACCGGCGTCGCCTGCTTCTCGGTCATGACGGTCGCGAGGTCGTCCGGCACCTCGGTCCCGGCCTCGTAGAGGACCTCTCCCGAGGAGAGGTCGACGACGTCGACGGAGAAGAGGATCCGGCCGAGCTTGGCCGGGTCGACCGTGACGGCGACCGACTGTCCCGAGGCGAGCTGCTCCCGCTGGTCGGCGGAAAGCTTGACGTCGGCGAAGAGCCGGCCGTCCTTGCGGACGCCCCGGAGGTGCTTCTGCCGAAGGTCCTCCTTGGGGAGGACGTCGGGCGGGAGGACGAGGTGCGCCTTCCCCTTCTCGAACGTCAGGCCGACGGAGGAGTAGAACTTCTTGAGGATCTGCTCGTCGCTCTCGAGGCCGAGGGCGCGGAGGAAGACCGTGCCCGGGAACTTCCGCTTCCGGTCGATCCGGACGCCGAACAGGCCCTTCGAGTCGATCTCGAACTCCACCCAGGAGCCGCGGTACGGGATGATCTTCCCGATGAGGGTGTGCGGTCCCTCCTTCGTGAAGAAGACGCCCGGCGAGCGGTGGAGCTGGGAGACGATGACCCGCTCCGTCCCGTTGATGATGAAGGTCCCGTTGTCCGTCATGAGGGGGATGTCGCCGAAGTAGACCTCCTCCTCCTTGATGTCGCGGATCGGCCACTCCTTCGGGGCGCTCTTCCCCGTCGGGGCGTTTTCCTTGTCGAAGACCTTCAGCCGGAACGTCACCTTCAGCGGGACGGCGTAGGTGAGGCCACGCTCCTGGCACTCGGCGACGGTGAACGGCAGGCGGAGCTCCACCGGGGTCCCGCAGACCTCGTCGATCGTGACCTTGTTCGGGTTCGGGTGGCCGCAGACCTGGCACTCCACCCGGTTCGCCCGCGGGTCCTTGACGCGCACCGTGGCGCCGCAGTGCTCGCACGCGAAGCGGAGGTGCTGGATCCCCTCGAGCCGGCTGCTCCGGGAGCCCCAGTCGCCGATCCGGTACGAGACGTACTCCAGCGCGCAGGTCTCGCGGAAGTCCGAGAAGGGGAAGACCCCGTCGAAGACGGCCTCGAGACCGACGTCCTGGCGCTCCTCGGGGAGAAGGTCCATCTGGAGGAAGTCCTCGTAGGACCGCCTCTGCACGTCGATCAGGTTCGGCAGGGGCAGGAAGGTCTTGATCTTGCCGAAATCGTGTCGGGCGTTCTGCCCCGGGGCGAGCATGCGGTCAGCCATTCGAGCGGGCTCCCTTCAGCCGAGAGACGGGTGACGCGAAAAGAGGGAAATACCGCCCGGCGAGACGGCGCGATCCCCGGGGGGCCGGCCGAACCGGCCCCTCGGGGAATCGACGTCCGTCACCGGACGGTCTCCCGTAGGGGGACACGCCTGACTACTTGACCTCGACTTTGGCGCCGATCTCCTCGAACTTCTTCTTGATCGCGGCCGCCTCGTCCTTGGAGACGGATTCCTTCAGGGTCCCGAGGTTCTCGACGAGGTCCTTGGCCTCCTTCAGGCCGAGGGAGGAGTTGACCTCGCGGACCGCCTTGATGACGTTGATCTTGTTGGAGCCGGCCTCCTTGAGGGTGACCGTGAACTCCGTCTGCTCCTCGACGGGAGCGGCGGCGGCGGCCGGGGCGGCGGCGGCCGGGGCGGCCATCATCGCGGCGGAGACGCCGAACTTCTCCTCGAGGGCCTTGACCAGGTTGTTGAGCTCGAGGACGGACATCCCCTCGACTTCGGCGACGAACTGCTCGACGGAAAGGGCCATTTCGTTTCTCCTTGTCTCTTCGCGCGTGCGCGTTTCGTTGATTCGGTTGCGGGCGCCCGGCCTCAGGCCGCGGCGCCCTTCTTCTCGGCGACGGCCGACACGGTCATCGCGAGCTTCCGCTGCGGGGCCGACAGGACGGTCACGAGGCGGCGCACCGGCGACTGCATCAGGCCGAGGAGCCTGGCGACGAGCTCGGGCCGCGTCGGCATGCTCGCGAGCGACTCGAGGGAGGCGGCGGGCACCGGGCGGCCCTCGACGAGGGCGGCCTTGACCTTGATCTTGGAGTTCGTCTTGCCGAACTGGTGGAGGACCTTCGCCAGCTGGACGATGTCGGTCTTCGAGTAGGCGACCGCGGTCATCCCGGTGAAGTGCTCGGACAGCGCGCCGATCGGGGAGTCCTTGAAGGCGCGGAGAGCGAGCGTGTTCTTGACGACGACGTACTCGGAGCCCGTGGCGCGGACCTGCCGGCGGAGCTCGGTGACGTCGATGACGTTGATTCCCTGGAAGTCGATGAGGAAGGCGTGCGGTGCGCTCCCCACGGACTCCGTCATCTTCGCGATGGCGTCGGTCTTCTCGGCGCGGTTCACGCGACCCTCCCCACGAGCTTGTCGGCGACGCCCGGGTCGACCGGGACGCTCGGCCCCATGGTCGAGCCGATGTAGATCGACTTCACGTACTTCCCCTTGGCCGCCGCGGGCTTCGCCTTCTGGATCGCCGAGATCAGCGCCTCCGTGTTCTCCACGAGGGCCTTGTCGTCGAACGACAGCTTGCCGACCGGGCAGTGGATGATCGCGGTCTTGTCGACGCGGAACTCGATCTTGCCGGCCTTCAGCTCGCGGACCGCCTTGCCCACGTCGAAGGTGACCGTGCCGGCCTTCGGGTTGGGCATCAGGCCTCGCGGGCCGAGGACCTTGCCGAGCCGGCCGAGAGACTTCATCATGTCGGGCGTGGCGACGAGGGCCTCGAAATCGAGGTACCCGCCCTGGATCTTCGCGACGAGGTCGTCCCCTCCGACGACGTCGGCGCCCGCATCCTCGGCCTCCCGGACCTTCTCCCCGGACGCGACGACGGCGACGCGGATGGTGGCGCCCGTCCCGTGCGGGAGGACCACCGTGCCGCGGACCATCTGGTCGGCGTGCTTGGGGTCGACGCCGAGGCGCATGGCAACCTCGAGCGTCTCGTTGAACTTCGCGTACGCCGCCGAGCGGACGAGCGCGACGGCCTGAGGGACGTCGTAGAGCTTCGTCCGGTCGACTCGGGCGGCCGCGGCGGTGTACTTCTTGCCTTCCGTCATGTCCCTTCCGCTCTTCCGAGAGCGGCGTCCGTCCGGCGTCCCCGCGATGAGAAGCCCCGGGAGGCAACCCGGGCATCGCGGGGCCGCGCGCCGTGAGAGGGCCGGCGCCGGCCCGTACGCCGTCTCAATGTGAAACCGTCACGCGACGATTTCGTTCTCTTCAGCCCTCGACGTCGATCCCCATCGACCGCGCGGTGCCCGCGACGGTCTTCTTGGCGGCCTCGATGTCCGCGGCGTTGAGGTCCTGGAACTTCAGCTTGGCGATCTCCTCGACCTGCTTCATCGTGACCTTCCCGACGCGGTTCTTGTTCGGGACCCCGGACCCCTTCTCGACCTTGGCCGCCTTCTTGAGGAGGACGGAGGCCGGGGGGGTCTTCGTGATGAAGGTGTAGGAGCGGTCGGAGTAGACCGTCACGACCACCGGGATGATCAACCCCGCGTCCTTCGCCGTCCTCGCGTTGAAGGACTTGCAGAAGTCCATGATGTTGACGCCCTGCGGGCCGAGGGCGGTGCCGACGGGCGGCGCGGGGGTCGCCTTCGCGGCTTCGATCTGGAGCTTGACCATCCCGACGACTTTCTTGGCCATTGTGGTTTCCTTCGAGGTGCTGCGGGGAGGGCCCCGCCTTCTTCAGAGGACCGGCGGGCCGGCCCTCCCTGCGTCAGATTTTCTGGACCTGGACGAACTCGAGCTCGACCGGGGTCGGCCGGCCGAAGATGGTGACGAGGACGCGGAGCGTGGAGCGCTCGATGTTGACTTCCTCGACGTCCCCCGTGAACTCCTTGAACGGGCCGTCGACGATCTTGACCTTCTCGCCACGATCGTAGGTGTACTTCGGCTTCGGCTTCTCCTTCGACTCCGCCGTGTGGTGGAGGATCGCCTCGACCTCCTCCGGCGTGAGCGGGACCGGGCTCTTCGACGAGCCCCCGACGAAGCCGGTGACCTTCGGGGTGTTCCTCACGAGGTGCCACGTCTCGTCCGCCATCTCCATCTGGACGAGGACGTAGCCCGGGAAGAACTTGCGCTCGACGTTGCGGCGCTTGCCCGCCTTCATCTCGACGACGGTCTCCTTCGGGACCCGGATCTCGCCGAACTGGCCTTCCATGCCCTGGGCCTTGATCCGGTTCGTCAGCTCCTGGACGACGCGGTCCTCGAAGCCCGAGTAGGTGTGGACGATGTACCAGTCCATCGACGGCGCCGCGGAGGCGGTGTCGGTGAGGGCCGGGGTGCCGTCGGGCTCGGTCATTTCGCGAGGCCTCTTCGGGTCAGTGGCCGAACTGGGCGAAGAACCAGTTGATGACCGGGGTGATTGCCGCGTCGACGACGAAGAGGAACACGCCGACGACGACGGTGTAGACGATGACGACCGTGGTCGTGCCCACCACCTCGTCCTTCGCCGGCCAGCTGACCTTGCCGGTCTCCTTCCGGACGTCGACAAGGAATTCCCTGAAGGTCTTCCACCGCTCGGTGAGGTTCATTCGATCCGTCTTCCTGGCGCCCTCGGGCGCCGTGCCGCCCGTGCCGGGGCGTCCGGCCCGCCCACACGGGCGGGGAGAAAGTGGCAGGGGTGCGGAGACTCGAACTCCGAACCTACGGTTTTGGAGACCGTTGCTCTGCCAATTGAGCTACACCCCTGTGCTTGGGCCTTCCCTAGACCTTGCCTTCCTTGTGCGCCGTGTGCTTGCGGCAGTAGCGGCAGTACTTGGAGACCTCCAGCTTTTCCTGGTGGGTCTTCTTGTTCTTCGTCGTCGTGTAGTTCCGGCGCTTGCACTCGCCGCACGCCAGGCTGATCAGGTCTCTCGGCATCGTTCTCTCCGCTTCCTCGCTGCGCCCGCGGTCTGACCCGGCCTCCCGTCCTCCCCGGCTCGAGGGGAGGGCTGGAGCGGGAGACGGGATTCGAACCCGCGACCAACAGCTTGGAAGGCTGTGACTCTACCCCTGAGTTACTCCCGCCGGTGTCCTTCCGGCCCTTCGTCTTCCCCTCCCCCCGGCGGGGCCGGGCGCCCGGGAGAGGTGTATGGAGCCCACGAGCAGAATTGAACTGCTGACCCCGTCCTTACCAAGGACGTGCTCTACCGCCTGAGCTACGTGGGCCCGGTCTCCGCTGGTTCCCCCGAACCCGTCACGGGGCCGGGGCTTTTTTCGGAAGTGCTGGTGGGCAGGGAGGGATTTGAACCCCCGTAGCGCCTAAGCGCGGCAGATTTACAGTCTGCTGCCATTAACCACTCGGCCACCTACCCACG
>CAZNSS010000277.1:0-5655 GCA_964575465.1 uncultured Holophagales bacterium
GGCCCTGACGTGCGGAGGGTGCGCGCGAGAGACGTCGGGGCCTTCGACGCCTCCCTCTCGACGTGAGCGGATGCTTCAGGTGACGGGCGGTGCCGCGGGAATCGGAGCCAGCACCGTGCGTGGACCCGGGGTCTTCCCGGCGGTGTCGAGGATGTGGCGATCTCCCTGGGGCAGGGTGATGCCGGAACCGTCGGCTTTCACGAAGGCGCGGGCGCAGGCTTCGAGCGCCCCGCTCCCCTCCTGCACGTCCGGCCTCGGCACGCCACGACCCTGGCCGGGCGATGCTCGGTGGTACGGCGCGCGCTCGCCGCTGAGCGCTCGTGCGTCCGCCTCGATCGGCAGACATCGGCGAGGGCCCTGGCGACCCCCCCGGCATCACCCGGGGCCTCTCGAAGAGATCCGGGACGGACCGCCGGTCGCCCGCGCCCCGGCCTACCTCTCCTCGAAGACGTACTCGTGCTGTGCGTCGCGGGTCACGAGCGTCTTCTTCACCCCGCTGCCCACGACGAACTCGAACCCCTGGCCCCCCGGCGCCGTCGTCAGGAACGAGACCGTGCCGTCCGGGTTCCTGCGCGAGGCGACCTCGCTCTTCCACTCTCCGAAGTCGAACAGCGTGGCTCCGTTCGCCCGGCTCACGGCGATCTCGCCCAGTCCGGCGTTGGAATAGCGGACCGCGAGCTTCGCGCTCTCGGTGGCGTCGGCGGGCACGGTGAGGAGCTTCCGCTCGGCGGCGAGCTGCGCGAAGAACGCCCTGGCGCCGGACGACAGCTGATCGTCCGCCTCCGGGCGCCCGTCGAAGAGCACCTCGAGCAGCTTGCGGCGGTACAGGGTGCGGAGGACCCACCCGGGGTCCGCGTTCGTCAGGATCACGGCGCCCACGTTCTGCCCGGGCAGCCAGATCATGTCGCTGTGGTAGCCGATCATGTCGCCGCCGTGGTGCACCACCGGCACGCCGTACGTGGTGTCCACCATGAGCCCCATGCCGTAGACCGCGTCGTTGCCGATGGGGACCTGCGCGACGCGGCGCTCGAGCAGGGGCTCCTTCTCGATGTAGCGCTTCCCGTTCGGCAGCGCTCCCTCCGCGAGCTCCATCGAGACGTACCGGAGCATGTCCCGCACGCTGCTCCAGGCGGCTCCGGCCGGCCGGAGCGGGAGGACGGCGTAGTTGAGCTCCATCACGGCGTGCGCGGGTCTGCCGTCGATGTCGGGCGCGTGGGAGCCCGCGTGGTTCGCGGCGAGGGCGCGCGCGTAGTCGAAGGTCGTCGACGCCATGCCGAGCGGGCCGAAGACCTTCGTCTGCATCGCCCGGTCGTAGGCCGCGCCCAGCTCCAGCCCGGGGAAGAGCACGTGACCGGCGGTGAAGCCGGCGGCCCCGGCCATCGGGTTCGAGTACTGGAACATCTCGCCGAACTTCGTGGTCGGCTGCATCGTCCCGAGGGTGGCCAGGGCACCCGCCGGCGTGACCCCCTTGAACTCGAACAGCCACTCCAGGTCCTGGCGCGGCAGGCCGGTGCACGCGCAGATCAGGTGCCTGACCAGGACGCGGCGCGTGGTGTCGGCGTCGCCCAGCCGGAACGACGGCAGGAGGGTCGTCACCGGCGTCTCCCAGGTCAGCTTCCGCTCCTCGACCAGCTTCGCGAGGAGGAGCGTCGTGAGAGCCTTCGTGTTCGAGGCGACCATGAAGAGGGTGTCGGCGTCCACGGGCGTCGCCCTCCCGAGCTCCCGGACTCCGAAGCCGCCCGCGAAGACGACCTTTCCGTCCTGGACGATTCCCACGCCGACGCCCGGGATGCCGAGCGCCTTCTCGCCGTTCGCAACGAAGCGGCTCAGCTCCGCGAGGCGCGCCCTGTCCAGCCGGTGCGCCTTCTTTCCCGCGAACGTCTCGCGAACGTATCCCTTCGGCAGGAGCCGGTCGAAGACCAGCTCCACCTGCGCGGCCCGTTTCTCGCCGACGGGCTGGGACATGTCGTAGATCGCCACGGTCCAGCTCCCGCCGGCGTACTTCACCATCGCCAGCACGTCGCGGCGCTCGTTCGGCGAGGTCTGGTACTCGTAGGTGCGCTGCTTCGACCAGCCGTTCCTGTCGGGCCGGTCGTTCGCCACCTTGAGCGGCCACTTCGCGTCCGGCTTGTAGGCGGCCCAGCTCGCCGCGAGCGCCGCGTCGGCGTCCTTCGCCGCGACGTCCACGAGCGCGAGCCACGAGTCCCCCTCCGGAGCTTCGAGGATCGTCGCCTGACCTCGCCTTCCGATCGTCCATCCCGAGGGAGCGACGAAGGTGTTGCCGAGGGCGGTCGTCCTGGGCGTGTCGGTGGCGAGTCTTTCGGCGGCCGGCGGAGCCGGGACCGTCGGAGCGGGCAGGGTGGCGGTGGGAGTCTGAGATTGCGCGAGGAGAGGACAGGCAACGAGGAGGATCACACCGGCGATCGCTCTCATGCGGACAGAATATCGCCGATCGGCCGACCGTGAGCATCCGGGGGCGGTCGCTGCGCGGCGAAGGTCGTTGCCGGGCTTGCCTACATCCCCAGCATCACCCGGGCCATCTTCGACATCATCCCGGGGTTCCAGGGCGGATCCCAGACGAGCTCGACCGTCGCCTCGGAGACGCCGTCGACCGACCTCACGGCCCGCTCCACCTCGCCGGGGAGCGTCCCGGCGACGGGGCAGGCGGGGGCGGTGAGCGTCATCGTCACCTGCACGGAGCCGCCGCTCGCGACGTTGACCGAGTAGATGAGGCCGAGGTCGTGGATGTTGACCGGGATCTCGGGGTCGTAGATCTTCTTCAGCACGCCGACGACCTTCTGCTCGAGGTCGGCGGAGGGGGAGGCGGGGGCGGGCTCGGGTGCAGCGACGGACATGGCGTTACTCCGTGGAGGCCGCCGCTCCGCCCCCGGCGAGGGCCGAGTGGAGCGTGTGCCAGGCGAGCGTGGCGCACTTGACGCGGACGGGGAACTCGCGGACGCCGGAGAAGACCGCGAGCTTGCCGTAGCTCTTCGCGTCGGCCTTGACGTCGGGCGGTCCGGTCAGGAGGTCGTGGAAGCGGGAGAAGAGCGTCTCGGCTTCCGCCGTCGTCTTTCCCTTCACGGCCTCGGTCATGAGGGAGGCCGAGGCCTTCGAGATGGCGCAGCCCTTCCCCTGGAAGCCGATCTCGCGGATGACGCCGCCCTCCACGATCACGTAGAGCGTCAGCTGGTCGCCGCAGAGGGGGTTGTGGCCGATGCCGGAGTGGGTCGCCCCTTCCAGGCTCCGGAAGTTCCGGGGCGACTTGTTGTGGTCGAGGATGACCTCCTGGTAGAGGTCGGTCAGGGCCGTCATGCGCCGAATACCTCGAGGACCTTCCGGAGGCCGGCCGCCAGGGCGTCGACCTCCTCGCGGGTGTTGTACAGGCCGAAGGAGGCCCGCGCGGTTGCCGGGAGGTCGTAGCGGGTCATGACCGGCTGCGCGCAGTGGTGTCCCGTCCGGACGCAGACACCTTCCTGGTCGAGGATCGTCCCGACGTCGTGCGGGTGGACGTCGCCGAGGAGGAACGAGAGGACGCTCGCCTTCTCCTTCGCGGTCCCGACGAACCGGATTCCCGGCAGCTCGGAGAGTCGCGACGTCGCGTAGGCGAGGAGGTCTCTCTCGTGCGCGGCGATCCGCGGCAGGCCCAGGTCGGTCACGTAGTCGAGGGCCGCGCCGAGCCCGACGGCGCCCGCGAGGTTCCCGGTGCCGGCCTCGAACTTCGCAGGGAGCTCGGCGTACGTCGTCTTCTCGAACGAGACCGAGGCGATCATGTCGCCGCCCCCCTGGTACGGGGGCATCCTCGAGAGCCACGACTCCTTGCCGTAGAGGACGCCGATCCCGGTCGGGCCGTAGACCTTGTGCCCCGAGAAGGCGAGGAAGTCGCAGTCGAGCGCCTGGACGTCGACGCCGAGGTGCGGGATCGACTGCGCCGCGTCGACGAGGACCGGCACCCCTTTCCCGTGCGCGTAGCCGACGAGCGCCTTCACCGGGTTGACGGTGCCGAGGGCGTTCGAGACGTGGACGACCGCCAGCAGCTTCGTCCGCTCCGTCAGGAGTCGGTCGAGGTCGTCGAGGTTGAGGTCGCCCCGGTCGTCGATCGGGATGACGCGGAGCTTCGCCCCCGTCCGCTCGCAGAGGAGCTGCCACGGGACGATGTTCGAGTGGTGCTCCATCCCGGAGATGAGGATCTCGTCCCCCGCCTTCACGAAGGCCTGGCCGAAGCTCGTGGCGACGAGGTTGATCGCCTCGGTCGTGCCGCGGGTGAAGACCACCTCGCGCGTCGACCGGGCGTTCACGAACCGCCGGACCTTCTCGCGGGCGCCCTCGTAGGCGGCCGTCGCCTCCTCGGAGAGCTGGTAGGTCGAGCGGTGCACGTTCGCGTTCGTCTCGCGGTAGAAGCGGTCCGAGGCCCGGGTCACCGACTCGGGCTTCTGCGTCGTGTTCGCGCTGTCGAGGTAGACGAGCGGGTGTCCGTGGGCCGCGCGGGCCAGGAGGGGGAAGTCGCGCCGCACGGCGGCGACGTCGAGGGCGGCGGCCGGGGGGGCGGTCTTCGTCATCGGGACTCCGTCGCGTGGCCCGCGAGCCAGCCGAGGACGCGCGCGGTGAGGTGGGCCTTCAGCGGCTCGAGCGGCACGCGGTCGACGATCTCGCTCGCGAAGGCGAGCGTCAGGACGCTCCGGGCCTGCTCCTCGGAGAACGCCCGGGAGCGGAGGTAGAAGAGGGCGTCGGCGTCGAGGCGGCCCGTCGCCGAGCCGTGGGTGCACTTGACGTCGTTGTTGTAGATCTCGAGCTGGGGCTTGGCGTCGACGCGCGCCGTGTCGGAAAGGAGGAGATTCCTGTTCTTCTGGTGGGCGTCGGTGAACGCCGCCGCGGG
The DNA here is from genome assembly GCA_964575465.1 of uncultured Holophagales bacterium. Taxonomy (GTDB): domain Bacteria; phylum Acidobacteriota; class Thermoanaerobaculia; order UBA5066; family UBA5066; genus UBA5066. The sequence goes on from CAZNSS010000277.1 coordinate 4,874, forward strand.
CCGGACGACGACCCTGCCGTCGAAGGCGCCGCGTGCCTTCCCGTCGAGGATCCCCTTGTAGTACTGCTGGCTCCCGCCGTGCGGGCGGGCGTGGTCGACGAGCGTGTGGTTGTCGACCTGCTGCTCCCCGCGGGCGAGGAAGAGGCCGTCGAGCGTCGCCCCGGCGCCGTCGCCGTGGAGACGGACGGTGAGCTCGTTCCGGACGACGGCGCCCCCCACGGAGAGGACGTGACCGAAGAGCCGGGCGCCGGGACCGAGGTGAGCCTCGGCCGTCCCGACGTGGAACGCCCCGGTCGACTCCTCCTGGAGGGTCGAGTGGTCGAGGTGGGCGTGCGGCCCGAGGAAGAGCTCCGTGACGGGGTTCACGAAGGCCTCGCCCGTGCCGCAGTAGGCCTCGACGACGGTCGCCTGCGCGTTCTCGCCGAGCGAGACCACGACGCGAGGGTGCGACGCGACCGGGCCGGTGCTCCCGTCGGCGACGTGGACGACGAGGAGCGGCTCGGCGAGGGCGACGCCGTCGGGGACGTGGACGAAGGCGCCGTCCTCTAGGAACGCCGCGTTCATCGCGACGAAGGGGTGCGTCCGGTGTCCGCCGACGAGGCCGAGGCGCTCCTCGAGGAGGGCGGGCGGCGCGGCGAAGAGGCGCGAGAGGGCGTCGAAGCGGACGCCGGCCGGCAGGCCGTCGAAACGGGAGAGGCCAGCGTCGAGGCGGCCGTTCACGAAGACGAGCCGGTGGAGCGCGCCGGAGGCGACGCCGAGCGGGCCGAGGAAGGCGAGCGCCG
>CAZNSS010000278.1:0-5637 GCA_964575465.1 uncultured Holophagales bacterium
CGACGAGAGCGAGCCCGCACGCGACGAGGACGGCCGGAGGTCCCGCCACGGCGGCCGCCGCGCCGGCCGCGAGGTTCCCGAGCGGCATTCCGCCCCGGAACGCGAGGCCGTAGATGCTGACGACGCGCCCCCGGAGCGCGTCGCCGACGCTCGTCTGGACGAGCGTCATGAAGCTCGAGAAGACGACCATCAGGCAGGCCCCGGCGGCCACGAGGAACGCGAACGAGAGGACGGGCGAGCGGGAGAGGCCGAACGCGGCCGTCAGGACGCCGTAGGAGAGGAGGCCGAGCGCCCCGATGAGCCCGCGGCGCCTCATTCGCGAGGCCGTCGCCGCGACGACGAGCCCGCCGAGGACTGCCCCGCAGCCGAAGGCGGCGAGGAGGGCGCTGTAGCGCCCCGCGCCGCCCCGGAAGACCTCCTTCGCGAAGACGGGGAGGAACGTCACGAGGGGGATCGAGCAGAGGCTCCCGAGGAAGGCGAGCGCGACGAGGCCGCGCAGGGCGGGCCGCGTCCAGACGACGGCGAGCCCCTCCTTCAGCCCGTCGAGGACGCTCGCTTCGCCGCCGCCGGCGGCGGGCTGCCGGGGCATCGCGGAAAGCGCGACGACGACCGCGAGGAACGAGAGCCCGTTCAGCCCCATGCAGCCCGCGGCGCCGAGCCGGTCGAAGGCGAGACCCGCGATCGCGGGCCCGACGACCCGCGCCAGGTTGAACTGGATCGAGTTCAGCGCAATCGCCTTCGGGATCTCCTCGGCCGGGACCAGCGTCGGGAAGAGCGCCTGGAAGGCCGGCGCGCCGAAGGCCTGGGCAAGCCCCGCGACGAACGAGAGCGCGAGGATCGAGCCCAGCGTCACGCGCCCGGCGAGAAGCAGCGCCATGAGGGAGAGCGCGCAGCTCATCTGGACGAGCTGCGAGACGAGGAGGATGCGCCGGCGCTCGGCCCGGTCGGCGAGGACGCCGCCGAAGAGCGAGAACGCGAGGAACGGGGCGTCGCCGAGGAAGGCGTCGACGCCGAGCCAGAACGGTGAGCCGGTGAGCGTCAGGACGAGCCACCCCTGCGCCACCTTCTGCATCCAGGTCCCGACGCTCGAGACGAGCGAGCCGGACCAGAGGAGCCGGAAGTCGCGATGCCTGAGGGGGGAGAAGGCCCGGGGGAGGTGGCTCACCGAGTGGCAGTCTCGCACGCGGGCCGACGGGTCAGGCCTTCTCCTCCGTCGCGGCCTCGCCCCACCCCGGCTCGGCGGGGGGAACGGCGGCGAGGGCGGCCGCGAGACGGCGGCCCCACTCCTCGGCGTCCGACGGCCTCTCGGCCGGGATTTTCGAGAGGGCCGAGAGGACGACCTCGTCCACCTCGCGCGGGAGACCCGGGCGGAAGAGCGACGGCGGCGACGGCTCCTCGCTCAGGATCTCGTGGAAGATCGCCCCGATCGCGTCGGCCTTCACGAGCCGAGCCCCGGTCAGCGCCTCCCAGGCGACCGCCGCGAGCGCGTACACGTCCGTCGCGGCGGAGACCTCGCCGTCGAGGACCTGCTCCGGCGCCATGAAGGCCGGCGTCCCGACGACCATTCCTGTCCGCGTCAGGGCCCGCTCCGATTCCGGGGCCCGCGCGAGGCCGAAGTCGACGACCTTCACGCGAAGGCGCCCCCCGTCGTACGTCAGGACGAGGTTGTCGGGCTTCACGTCGCGGTGGACGACCCCCTCGCGGTGGGCCGCGGCGAGGGCCGCCCCCGCCTGCCGGGCCACCTCGCCGACCTGCGCCGGCGTGCCGCGCCCCTCGCTCGCGAGGAGGCTGCCGAGGTCCCGCCCTCGAAGCCGTTCCATCACGAGGTAGAGGGAGCCGTCGTCCAGCTCTCCCGCGTCGAAGAGCGCGGTGATGCCCGGGTGCGAGAGGCGCGCGAGGGTATTGGCCTCGCGGACGAAGCGAAGGCGGATGCCCGGGTCGGCCGTCAGGTCGAGCCGGACGATCTTGATCGCGACCTCCCTCGGAAGGCGGAGGTCCTCCGCGAGAAACACGGTACCCATTCCCCCTTCTCCGAGGACCGACAGGAGGCGGTACCGATCGCGGACGACGGCCGGGAGGAGACGCGAGGCGTCGAGCGGCGAGCCGTCGTCGGGGCAGCGAGGCGTCCCGGAGAGGACCCGGCGGCAACGGGGGCAGACCGCGGCAGGAACGACGCCGCGGCTCTCCATCGCCGCGCGCGCCGTCTCCCGCGCCCCCTCCGCCTCGGCGAGGCGCCTTCGAACCCTGCGGATCTCGAGCGCTCCCCCGAGCTGGTGGGCGAAGCCCCCGAGGAGCCTCCGGCGAGCCTCGTCCCACTTCGCCCCCTCGGGGACGGCGACGGCTCCGAGGAGCTCTCCGCTCGCCCCCCGCGCCGGGAAAAGAGCCGACTCGCCCGGGGAAAGGAACGCACCCGGCATCGCCGACTCGGCCTCGGACAGGGACGGCGCCGGAATCCCCTCGCCGGCGAGACGGGAGGCGCCCCCCTGCTCGTCGAAGGCGTAGACCCCGACGGATGGGACGCCGAGAACCCGAGCCAGCTCGAACGCGAGAGCCGAGGCCCACGAGCCGGGGTCGAGCTGCGCTTCGGGGCGGCTCTCGAGGAGCTGCGCGACGCGGTCCTGCGCCTCCTCGAGGAGCACGTTCGCCTCGCGCAGCTCGCGGGTCCTCTCCTCGACCCTCGACTCCAGGTCGGCGGCTCGCCTGCGGAGGCTCCGCGTCCGGAGAGCCACGACAGAGGCGACCGCCGCCAGGAAAAGGAGGAGCCCTCCCCCCCTCGCCCAGCCGGTCCCCCACCAGGGAGGCTCGATGGTGAAGTGAAAGCGGGCCGGCCGAGGGCTCCGGAGGCCCGACGAACCCACGGCGCGCGCCTCGAGCGTGTAGCTCCCCGGGGCGAGCCCGGCGTAGCGGGCCCGCGCCTCGAGATGGAGCGGCGAGAACTCGCTCTCGACCGGCAGCAGCCGCTCCGAGAAGAGCGTCCGCTCCTCCGAGAAGAACGTCGGGGAGCGGAGGACGAACGTCAGGGAGGCCGCGCCGAACGGCACGCCCCTCCCGGAGACGACGGGACGGCCCGACGCGTCGGAGACGCCGGCGATCGCGATCGCCGGGGGCGGAGGGCTCCTCCTCGGGCGGCCGGCGTCGACGAGCGAGAGGCCGCCGTCCATCCCGACGACGACGCGTCCGTCGGGGAGCGGCACCAGGCACCCCTCGGCCGTCGTGCTGGCGCCGACGAGCCCGGAGCCCTGGTCGAGACGCTCGACGACGACGCCGTCCGCGACCCTGTAGATCGAGTAGGACGTGGCGATCCAGAGGTCTCCGCCCGCCATAGCCAGCGCGGCGACCCAGGGATCGTCGAGGACGCGGTTCACGTCCTCCACGGGAAGCGCGCGCCCGTTCTTCACCAGGTAGAGACCGCGGTCGGTCCCGACGAAGACGCCGCCCGGCACCGGGAGGACGACGCGGGAATAGCCGGACGGGAGCCCCGACCCCTGCCCGAGCCATCGGAACCGGGAGCCGTCCCACTGCAGGACGCCTCTCCCGTCGGTGCCGACCCACGCGGTGCCGTCGGAATCGACGGCGACCGCGCGCGCCTCCCCGACCGGTACGCCGTCCACCGTCGTCGTGACGACCGCGTCCCGTGGGGCGCCGGCCTTTCCGTCCCAGGTGAACCGCACGACCCCGCCGAGCGTCGTCGCCCAGACCGTGCCGTCCGGCCCGCGGGCCAGGTCGAAGACACGACGGCGCCCGGCGAGCGGCAGGTCGGGGAATCTCCGGGCTCCGGCCGGCGAGACGTGGACGAGACCCCGCGGCGTTCCGGCGAGGAGCTCCTCCCCTCCGAGCGGCAGGATCGCCCAGACGCCGGCCTCCGAGGCGCCGAGTGGAATGCGGCGGACACCGCGCCCGTCGAGGATCGAGAGTCCCTCGGTATGGCCGATCCAGAGCCTTCCCCCGGGCGCCGGTGCCGCGGTGAAGACCATCCCTCCGAGGTCCGGGAGGCGCGACGGGATCGATCGAAGGTCGAGGTCGAAGACCTTGGTGAGACCGGCCTCTGTCGCGAGCCAGAGGATCCCGGTCCGGTCCACGACGGCCCCGGAGACCGTCGCCGACGGGAGCCCTTCCGCCGGCCCGATCCACTCCGGTGCGCGGCCGTCGCGGACGAGGAGGAGCCCGTTCGACTCGGTCGCAATCGCCCAGCCGTCGGCGAGTCGCGCAAGGGCGTTCGGTTCCGCCGAGGGGGGAAGTCCCGCGACGAGGGTGAAGGCGTTCGACGCCGAGTCGACGCGAATCAGGCCGCGGGAAAGCAGCACGAACAGGTCCCCGCCGCCGCGCGCCAGGGCGACGGGATCGCCGAGCCCCGGAGGGAGCGGGAGCAGGCGGCTCGCGCCGGAGAGCGGGAGGAAGGCCATTCCCCCGGCCGAGCCGGCCCAGCAGCCGTTCGCGTCCGCCGGCCCGAGGGCGAGGACCGCGGGGCCGAAGCCCGCCGGCAGCGGGACCTCTTCGAGCCGACCCTCGACGAGGCGGAGGACCCGGTTCCCGTCAGCCATCCAGAGGGTCGTCCCCGACGCGACGAGGAGCGCCGGACGCAGCGATGCCACGCCCCGAACCGACGGCGGCAGGGGGACGACGCGCGGCGCGCCGAGCGTTCCGGCCGCCGGCGAGATCCGCGCGAGCCCTTCCTGGGTCGAGGCCCAGACGGTCCCGTCAGTGGCCACCGCGAGGGCGCTGACGGAGTCGTGAGGGAGCCCGTCCCGCGACGTGAGGCTCTCGAAGCGCCGGCCGTCGTAGCGGGAGACTCCGTACGACGTGCCGACCCAGATCATTCCCTCGCGGTCCTCGGCCACGCAGAAGGTCTGGGAGTACTTCAGCCCGTCCGCGACCCCGTAAACCCGGAGCGCCGGGCGGGACGCCGTCGCCGACCCCGCCGGGAGGAGGGTCGCGACGATGGCGAGGGCACCCCACGGGGCGCCCCGCATCCGCGAGGGAGGGGCCGTTCCCTTCACCCGGGCTGCCATGCTACCCGCCTTCCGGCAGAGACGGACCCTCCCGCTCCGTGCTAGCGTTATGGGTTGCCCGCGGGCCGCCCGGCCCACGCGCGCAAGGAGGCTTCGTGCTGCGCACACCCGTCGTCTTCCTCACCGGGGCCAGCGGAGAGATCGGCCACACGCTCATCGAACGGCTCTCGGAAGACGGAAGCCGCGCCGTCATCACCCTCGACCTGAAGCCCCTCGACCCGTCGATCGCACCCCGCGTGGCGCGGCACTTCACGGGCTCGATCCTCGACCACCAGCTCCTCGAGCGGATCCTCTCCGAGTTCGAGGTCGACCAGGTCTTCCACCTCGCGGCGCTCCTCTCGACCCGGAGCGAGTTCACGCCCGTCACGGCGCACCAGGTGAACGTCGAGGGGACGATGGCGATGCTCGAGTTCGCCCAGAGGCAGGGCGAGTCGCACGGGCGGCCGGTCGTCTTCATGTACCCCTCCTCCATCGCCGCCTACGGCATGCCGGGCCTCGACGTGAAGGGGAAGGCAGGGCGGGTGAAGGAGGACGACTTCAACAACCCGACGACGATGTACGGCTGCAACAAGCTCTACTGCGAGCAGCTCGGCCGCTACTACGCCCGCCACTACAAGCAGCTCGCCCC
>CAZNSS010000279.1:0-5622 GCA_964575465.1 uncultured Holophagales bacterium
CGGCGGCGAAGCTCGGCGAGAAGTGGGACGCGCTCGTGGTGGACGAGGCGCAGGACTTCCCCACGCCGTGGTGGGGCGTCCTCGCGGAGCTGATGCGCGAGGGCGCGGCCGCGCCGGCGGCCCTCTTCGCCGACCCCGACCAGGACCTCTGGGAGCGCGGCTCGGCCTTCCCCTCCGGGCTCCCCGTCTTCCCGCTCCGGACGAACTGCCGGAGCACGACGGCGATCGCCGAGTTCCTCGGCACGCTGGTGGAGAAGCCCGAGGGCGCGCGGCCGCGCGTCTCGCCGTGGGCCGTGCGGGGCGAGGAGCCGAAGGTGGTCCGCTGGAAGGACGCGGCGGAGGAGCGGGCGAAGGCGGGCGAGCTCGTCGCCCAGCTGCTCCTGAAGGAGAACGTCGCGCTCGACAGGGTAGCGATCGTCGGGATGCGGAGGCTCGTGAAGTCGTGCCTCGCGGGGAAGCAGGAACTCGCCGGCTTTCCCGTCGCGGCGATCGGCGACGACGGGACGGCGGGGAGCCCCGGCGCCATCCGCATTCAGCGGCGGCACCGGTATGGGGCTCGAGGCCGACGTGGTTCTGCTTCTCGACGTGGACGGGAGCGAGTGGGCGATGAAGCCCCGCAACCTCTACGTCGCGGCCTCGCGCGCGCGGCTGCGGCTGCACGTCTTCGCGAAGAACGGGGTGGAGCTGCCGGGGCGGGGGTAGGGCCGCCAGAAATCATTCCCGATGCGGGTATGATTCTTCCCGAAATGGGAATGGTTTCGACACCCCGGAAGGGTCTCGCGGATGTGCTCTTCACTCCGGTCCAACAGCGCGTCCTCGGCCTTCTTTTCGGCCAGCCGGAGCGCCGCTTCCAGAGCGGTGAGCTGATCCGCCTCGCGAACAGCGGAACCGGGGCGGTCCACCGGCAGCTCGCCCGCCTCGCCGAGGCCGGCCTCGTGACCGTGACGCGAACGGGGAACCAGAAGCACTACCAGGCCCGAGAAGACAGTCCCGTCTTCGCCGAGCTGCACGGGCTCGTCGTAAAGACCGTCGGGCTCGTCGAGCCGATTCGCAGGGCTCTCTCGCCTTTCGAGCCGCGCATCCGCGCCGCCTTCGTCTTCGGCTCCATCGCGAAGAGGGCCGAGACGGCCTCGAGCGACGTCGATCTCCTCGTTCTCTCGGAGACGCTCGCCTACTCCGACCTCTTCGACGCGCTCCAGGCTGCCGAGGCCGTCCTCGCCCGCTCGGTCAACCCGACGGTCATGACACCCGCCGACTGGCGGCTCCGCCGCGCCGAGCCCGACTCCTTCGCCTCACGCATCGCCACCCAGCCCCGTCTCTTCGTGATCGGAGGCGACGATGACCTCCGCTGAGCTGGAGAACCTCGCGAGGATCGGGAAGCTGAAGAAGGAGCCGCCTCTTCTCCGGGAGTACGAGGGTCTTCTTCGGTCAGCGGATTCGCGTCTCGCCGATGCCGAGAACGAGAGCAACTCCCTCGAGAGCCGGTTCGACCTGGCCTACGGCGCGTCACACGCCCTCGCCCTCGCCGCACTCCGACGAGCGGGCTATCGTTCGGAAAATCGAGCGCTGGTCTTCCAGACGCTTCCCGTGACCCTCGGGGTCCCGAGTGCAGTCTGGCGCGTCCTCGCGACGGCGCACGAGAAGAGAAACCTATCCGAGTACGAAGGCTGGTACGGGATGGACGAGCGGCTCGTGACCGACGTCGTAGCGGCCGCGAAGAAGGTGCGGGACGCACTTCGGACGCTCGGCCCCCTGCCCACTGGCGGCTGAACCCCGCCGCGGGCGCCCTGCGCATTCAGCGGCGGCACCGGTATGGGGCTCGAGGCCGACGTGGTGCTGCTTCTCGACGTGGACGGGAGCGAGTGGGCGATGAAGCCCCGCAACCTCTACGTCGCGGCCTCGCGCGCGCGGCTGCGGCTGCACGTCTTCGCGAAGAACGGGGTGGAGCTGCCGGGAAAGGGGAGCCTCAGCTCCCTGCCCTGAAGTAGAGGCGCCTGGGGTCTTTCGGCCCCGTGCCGACCTCCCTCACCAGACCCCGCTCCACGAGGCGCGCGAGGCGCGTGCGCGTGGCGCGAGGTGTCAGGCCGATGGCGTTTGCGATCTCTCGCGTTCCTCGGCCCTCGTCGCCTTCCAGGAGTGCGAGGATGGCGCCGTCCGGGCGGTCCAGCTCGACCAGGCCGAGTTCGTCGAAGACGCGGCCGATCACTCGGTTGCGGAGCTTCGAGATGCCGAGCGGCAGGTCTGCCAGGGTGAGCCCGAACGGCAGCAGCCCCGGGTTCTCGACCTCGACGCGGTCATCGAAGATCGCGAGCCGGATCGGCGCACCTTGCTGCGCATAGTCGGCGTGGGCCACCGCGTTGACGATCGCCTCCCGGACCGCGGCCGGCGGCAGGCTCCAGCGGTCCTCCCGGCGTACCCGGCCAATGGCGGCGCCGCGCAGGGCATGTTTCTCGACGAACGCCACGGCCTCCTCGATTGTCTTCACCAGCGGTGCCTTGAGGTCGGCGTGATCGACGATGCTCGCCTTGTCGGTTCCCGAGAAGCGGCCCGCCTGGATCCAGGCGTCCGGGAAACGGGCAAGGCGATCCCGGCCAAAGAGGAGCAGGCCGCCGACCGTAGGCACGGTTCGCCCCTGGTGGGTCACCACGAGCCGCAGGGTCTCGAGGTCGCGCCGCGAGAGGGTTCGCACGGGGGCGAACGACTCGGAAGCGACTCGGAAGTCGAGGGCTTCCGAGTCGAGCTCCGGCACCGGCTGCTCGTCGAAGGCGTCGCCGCGAGCGAAACGCTGCATCTCGGCGACCAGCGCCGCGTCGGCATGGCGGTTCGTCGACCCGACGCGGACGTATGTGCCTCGATCGAGCCCCTTGCGCGTGAGGAAGTGTGGCCGGGAGGGGCTCGGGTAGACCTGTACCGCGAGGACGTGGGTGCGTCTGTAGCTCAGCAGCTCGAGGTCGGGCAGCACCCGCGGCGTGATGGCGTCGCTGATCACGGTCCAGCTCGGCGTTCAGCTCGTCGAGGAAGGGCGGGGGGGACGGCAGCGGGCACGCTTCGCGGCGAAGGGCGAAGAGGGCTCTCAGGGAACCCGGGTCGCCTGGCCGGTAGAGCGCGAGGGCCCGGCGCACGGCGTCGAGCTCGTCGCCGGCTTCTCCTGGAGTCTCGGGGCTCGTTTCGTGCGTCTCCGTCATGTCTCGCCTCCGCTGCACAAGGTGCTGCTGCACGGTGGACAGATGGTGTCCGGGCGCCGCGCCGCCAAGCCGTTGCCTGCCGGCTCCCCCGGTCCCGTCTCTTGCCGCGGTGTTATGGCGCTTCTATTATGTCGGTCATGCCGAGCCGCGCCACACCCACCATGAAGCGCACCACCGTGATGCTGCCGGCCGACCTTCGTCGCCGGGCCTTCGTCCGCGCCCGCGAGCGGGGCGTCTCGCTCGGGGAGCTGATTCGCGAGTCGCTCGACTCGGCCCTTCCCTCGGCCGCACCGGTCCGGGCGGACGACGCTCTCTTCACCGACTCCGCCGTCTTCGCGGGGAAGGCGCCCAGGGACCTCTCGGCCGCGCACGACCGCTACCTGTACGGCGAGGACGCGTGATCTTCGTCGACACGGGAGCCTTTCTCGCGCGGCACGTCTCGCACGACCAGCTCCACGCGAAAGCCCGGCGGGCGTGGAAGGACCTCGAGAAGGCGAAGTCGCCGCTCTTCACGAGCAGCTTCGTCCTGGACGAGACGTTCACGCTGCTCGCGCGGCGCACCTCATACGCCTTCGCTGCCGACCGGGCCGAGGCGGTCTACGCATCCCGCGTCCTGACGATCCTCCGTCCCGACGCTGCGGACGAGCAGTCCGCCCTTTCACTCTTCCGGAAGCTCGCCGACCAGGAGGTGAGCTTCACCGACTGCGTGTCGTTCGCCCTGATGCGTCGGCACAAGCTCTCCCGCGCCTTCACCTTCGACCGCCACTTCGCGGCGGCCGGCTTCACCGTCTGGCCGTGACGCCCGCCCCGGGCAGCCCGCCGTCAGGCGTGCGGCGTCAGCTCCTCGAGGTGCAGGTCGACGATGTCGGGCGGCTTCAGGGCGGCGATGAGCGGCGTGAAGAGCCCGACGAGGAAGAGGGCGAACGCGGCGCCGGCGACGGCCGCGAGGCCGAGCATCAGCGGGACCTGCGCGAGGCGGTCGCGCTCGTAGTTGTTGAGCCGCACGGCGAGCTTGTCGGCGGCGACGGGCGTCTCGGCCCCCTTGCGCCTGAGGACGAGGGCCTCCCCCTCGACGAGCTTCAGGATCGGCTCGCCTTCCAGGATGACTTCGACGCGGTCGGCAGCCTGCGAGAGAGGCGGCGAGAACGCCCCCTTGGTCCAGTGGCCTTCGGGCGGCATGTTCCAGAGGTAGAAGGCGCCGTAGCACGCGCCTCCGCAGACGAGCAGGCCGATCAGGATCGCGAACAGGCGAAAGTGGTTGTGCTTCACTCTTTTCCTCCCCGGATTCCCGGCTCGGCCGGTGGGAAGGGCCCGTTCGTCCCGGTGCCGTGGTGAGCCGGCGAGGCCAGCGGCGACCGGGGCGGGCAGGGCTGCCGGAAGGAGAACCGGGGCCCCGGCAGCCCCTCCATTCTAGGCCTCTTCGGGACCGTCAGAACCGGAACGACACCCCGCCGACGGCGTACGCGAACCAGGCGAAGCTGTAGACCTCGTCGTTGTCGGCGCCCCCTTCGAGGGTGCGCGCGCCGACGAAGAGGTCGACCCTCGGGGAGACCTTCGCCTCGAGGCGGAGGGCGACGTCTTCCGCGCGGCCCTGGCTCGCCGCGGCGGCGTCGAAATCGAGGTCGAGCGCGAGGGCGTCGGTCATCTGCCAGCGGGCGCCGCCGTAGAGGAGCGGGACGAAGCCGGTGTTCGTCTTGGCGCTCGCGAGGCCCGAGCCCTCCAGCTCGATCTTCGCGTCGCGGATCTTGGCGGTGAGGCCGGCGCGGAAGGAGACCGGTCCGGAGGACTTGAACCGGTAGACGTACGAGAGGCGGTACGAATCGAAGACGTAGGTGACGTCGAGCGGCTTGCCGCCGGGGAACGTGGTGCCGTTGAAGTCGACCGGGCCGTCGGGCGTGAGGGTCGCCGTCGCCCGGAGGGGCGCGGCGAGGAGGCGGAGCGAGCTGCGCTCGCCGAGGTCGTACCAGAGCGTTCCGCGAACGGCGCCGAAGGGGCCGGGGTTCGCGTCGTCGATGGAGAGGCGCGTGCCGGTGTCGCCCGGGACGGCGAAGTCGTTGCGGAGCTGCCAGGCGGCGCCCCCCTCGAGCTCGAGGCGGAAACGGTCGGCCGAGACGGGGCCGGCCACGCAGAGGGCGAGGAGGAGGGTGGGGACGAGAAGGCGAAGGGCTCGCTGCACGACCACGATTCCGTCCGGGGACGGAATTCGGATTCCGCGGCGGGCGCCGCCGGGACGGCTCTCTCCGGCCCGTCAGGGGAGGGGAACGTCCCTCAGCGAGAACCGGTAGCGGCGCACGGTGTTCGGCGGAAGACGCCGGGGGTCGAGTCCTGGAGCCGCCGCGGGGGCCGACGGGTCGGCGCTCGGGACGTAGAGCTCGATCTCTCCCGAGACCTCGCGGAGAGACGTCGCCTTTCGCGACGCGACCTTCAGCGGGACGGC
>CAZNSS010000280.1:0-5620 GCA_964575465.1 uncultured Holophagales bacterium
CGAACCTGATGGTCGGGCGGGACGGGAGGATCCGGGTCCTCGACTTCGGCCTCGCGAAGGTCCAGGCGGTCCCGGAGGACGGGCGCCGGAGCCAGCCGTCGCTGACGACCGACGGCCTCGTCGTCGGCACCGCCCAGTACATGTCGCCGGAGCAGGCGAGCGGGAAGAAGGCCGACGCCCGCAGCGACATCTTCTCCCTCGGCATCGTCTTCCACGAGCTCCTCGCCGGGAAGCTCCCGTTCGAAGGGGAGACCCCGGTGGACGTCATGTACGCGATCCTCCACCTCGCCCCGGCGTCGATCCCGGGCTTCGGGACGGGCGTCCTGAAGGGATTCGCGGACGTCGTCGGCAAGGCGCTCGAAAAGGACCCGGAGAAGCGCTTCCAGTCGATGCAGGAGCTGGCCTCCGCCGTCGAGGCGGTCCTCGACGCCGGAGGCTGGGAGTCGGGGGAGCTCGCGGCGCCGCGCCTCCCGAGCGCGAGGCTCCCGAAGGTCTCGGCCAAGTCGCCGGCGCGCGAGCCGTCGAGGCGCTGGCTCGTCGCTCTCGCGGGCGCGGCCGTTCTCGCCGCGGCCGTCGCCGTGGTTCTTCTCGTGCGGGGGCGCGGCGGGCGCCTCGAGCCGAACGCCGTCTCCCTCCGCCCGGTCCAGCTCACCTCCTCGGCCGGCCTCGACGTCTTCCCGACCTTCTCGCCCGACGGCCGTTCCGTGGCGTACTCCTCGGACCGGTCGGGCCGCTTCGAGATCTACCGTCGATCGCTCGGCCCGGGTGGGCGCGAGATCCAGCTGACGACCGACGGCCTCCAGAACCTCTCGCCCGCCTGGTCTCCCGACGGCGAGACGATCGCCTACCACGCCAAGAGCGTCGGCGGCGTCTGGCTCGTGCCGGCGCTCGGCGGCGTCCCGCGGCAGCTGACGCCGTTCGGCTCCCGCCCCTCCTTCTCGCCCGACGGGAAGGCCCTCGTCTTCGAGTCGGGCTCGATCCTCGACTTCGCCGCGAACTCCCTCGGCGCGCTCCCCCCTTCGATCCTCTGGATCGCGCCGCTCGACGGCTCGCCCCCACGGCCTCTCACGCAGGTGGGGCGCCCGAGCGGCGGGCACGGCGCGGCTTCCTGGTCGCCGGACGGAAAGCGAATCGTCTTCGCGAGCTACAACCGGACCTCCTCGGAAATATGGTCCGTCGACGTCGAAGGGACGGATCCGGTGAAGGTGAGCGAGGGGAACGGGCAGTGCTACGACCCCGTCTGGGGGACGGACGGCGCGTCGATCCTCTACCCCTGCTGGTCGGAGAGCTGGAGCGTCGGGATCTACCGGCGGAGGGTCTCGATGGACAGCGGGAAAGCCCTCGGCGCGCCGGAGGAGATCGCGAGCTTCGGCGTCGCCGGACTCGGGTGGGTCAAGCAGCTCGCCGTCTCGCGCGACGGGACGAAGCTCGCCTACGCCGGCCTCACCATGGCGAGCAACATCTGGAAGGCGCCCGTCGACGCGCGGGGCGAGCCGTCCGGACCGGAGACCCCGGTCACGCACGAGACGGGACGCAACTCGCGCCCCGCCGTATCGAACGACGGGAAGAAGCTCGCCCTGAGCCGCTGGCGGCCCGGCGCGAACCAGGACATCTGGGTCGTCGACGCGGACGGCGGGAACGCCCTCCAGAGGACGACCGACCCCGCCGACGACGACTACCCTCACTGGTTCGCCGGCGACCGGAGGCTCGGGTTCATGTCGCTCCGACGGGGCCACCGCGCGTTCTTCGCCGTCGACCTCGTCACCGGGCGCGAGGAGGTCGTCGCCGACTTCGGCCCGGGGCACGACGCGATGCGCATCTCCCCCGACGGGACGAAGGTGGCGTTCCACTCGAACCGGGGCGGCACGACGCTGAACGTCTGGGTGGCCGAGCTCCCCGCCGGAGCGCCGCGCCAGATCACGACGGACCGTGACCTCGCCGCCTTCCCCTGCTGGTCTCCCGACGGCGGGACGCTCGCCTTCGAGGCGAAGAGGGAGGGGGACGTCCACGTCTTCACGGTTCCGGCCTCCGGCGGCACCCCCGTCCAGCTGACGCGCGGCCCGGGGCAGAGCTGGCCCTATTCCTTCTCCCCCGACGGCTCGAAGATCGCCTTCGCGGGCCTGCGCGACGGCATCTGGAACGTCGGCTGGGTCAGCCGCGACGGGAAGACGGAGCGGACCGTGACGACGTACAGGCGCCTGAACAGCTACGTCCGCTACCCCGCCTGGTCGCCGGCCGGCAACGCCATCTACTACGAGCTCGCCGAGACGACGGGGAACATCTGGCTCGTCGAGATGGCCCCTCCTAAGGGGGGGCGCGAAGGGACCGGAGGGAAGCCGTGAGCGAGACGATCTTCACGCGGATCATCCGGGGAGAGATCCCGAGCCACCGGGTCTACGAGGACGAGCGGGTCTTCGCGTTCCTCGACATCGCGCCGCTCTCCCCGGGCCACGTCCTCGTCGTCCCGAAGGAGCCGGCCGCGACGCTCGACGCGCTCTCCGAGGAGTCGGCGGCCGCGGTCGGGCGCGTCCTGCCGCGCATCGCGCGCGCGGTGATGGCCGCGACCGGGACGCGCGACTACAACGTCCTGCAGAACAACGGCGTCGCCGCCCACCAGGCGGTGCCTCACGTCCACTTCCACGTCATCCCGAAGCCCGACGGGAACCGCGGCCTCGGCATCGACTGGCCGAGCGGGCGGCTCGACGGGGACGACGGGAAGAGAATGGCCGCGGCCGTCGCCACGGAGCTCGCGAAGGGCTGACGCCTCGCCGCGGAGCCCCGGGGCGTAGCGGTCCCGGTGCCCCTCAGGGGGCCTTCGGCGCTCCCTCGAGGTGCCGGAGGACGTCGCGCGCCAGGGCCGCGCTCACCTCGTCCCAGACCCCGTCGAGGACCTCGGTCGGCGTGGGGGGCGCTCCGCCCGGCTCGTCGGAGGAGTAGTAGGACTCGCTCCAGCGCGTCGCCCCGTCGTCCACGTCGACCTTGAGCGAGCAGCGGCCGCGGTCGATCGTGTGCACCTTGGCCTTCGCCGAGTAGGCGTACGAGGACTTCGCCTCGACCACCGTGATCGTCACGACGCGCGCGGCCTTCGCGTCGACGCCGACCGCCGTCTCGAGGTACTCCCTCACGCGCGTCGCGATGGCGACGCCGGTGGGGATCCGCGTGCGGGAGATGGAGCCGATGTAGCCGCTCGCTCCCTGGACGTCCACGCGGTCGGGAAAGCCGGCCGGGACCCAGCGCAGCGCGACCGGCCCGCCGGCCGTTCCACGCGACTTCGCCGCTTCGGCGGCCACCTTCGGGGCGAGCTGGAAGCGGAACGGCATGTGGACCTTGCAGCCGGACGCAGCCAGGGTGGCGAGGAGCGCGAACGCGGGAAGGCGCATCGGGACCTCCTAGTCTTCGACGCGAAGCGTGGCGGAGAAGGAGAAGCCGGCGAGGACGGCGCGGACGGCGACCCGGTCCCCCTCGACGAGCCGGAGCGCCTGGAGCGCGTAGGCGTCCGCCGGTGGCGGGACCCGGCATTCCGCCTTCGACCCGTCGAGGCCCTTGCAGAGGAGCCGGAGGGGGAGCCTGGCGCCGGGAAGGAGAGGGGCGTCGCCGCGGGTGGGGACCGTGAGCGCGCCGAAGAAGCCGATGCTCTCCCCCCGCCCCTCGAGGCTCTCCGTGAACCTGAAGACGAGCGTGTGGCTCCCCATCTTCTCGATCTCCACCCAGGCGTCCTTCACCCGCATGTCCGCCGGGTAGGGGCGGCGCGGGACCTCGGCGAGCGGGTCTGCGGCGGCGACGGTCCGGGCGGCGGTCGGGGACGGGCGGGTGGCGGCCGGAGAGGCCGATGGCACGACCGTCGGCGAAGGGCGCGACGTGGCGGTCGGGCTCGGGGCCGGCGACCTCGTCGGCATCGGTGTCGGTACGCGCGTGGGCCACGGGGTCGGAGAGGGCTCGGGGGTCGCGGTCCGCCGCGGGGTCGTCCGCGGCGTCGCGGAGGGGCGATCGATCGACGGGAGTGCCGAGGGAGGCGTCTCGGGGACGAACGGAGTCGCCGTGGGGGAGGGTGCCGCTGCGGCAACGGTGGAGGAGGGTGAGGGGGCGGCGTCGACCGCGGCCGGAACGGCCGGCCCGGAGCCCCCCGGGCCGGGTGACGGAGTCGCCGACGCGACGGCGCGAGCCCCCGAAGGATCGTCGCCCGGGCGGAAGATGATCCAGAGCGAGGTCCCGAGGAGGAGCACGAAGAGCCCGCCGAGGAGAGCGAGGCCGACGGGGACGCGCCGGCGAGCCTCCGGTGCGGCCGCGACCGGGAGCGGGGGTGGAGGTGGCGTCGGCAGCCGGGAGGCGGAGTGCGGGCTCGGGGGCGCCGGCGGAGTGCGGTGTTCGTCGGGAAGGCGCGGCGACGGGGTCGCCTCGTGCGCGTGGAGGAGCGCGCGGAGCGGCTCCGGGTTCGTTCCGCCCGTCTCGAGTCGGGCGGTCCTCGACGAGCCGCGGGAGGAGAACGCCCTCGCGAGGGCGTCCACGAAGGAAGTGCAGGACGGGAAGCGTCCCTCGGGCGCCTTCGCGAGGACGCGTGCGAAGACGGAGTCGACCCCGGGCGGGAGGCCGGGCCGAATCGACGACGGGGGCGGCATCTCCTCGAAGGCCGTCTTTCGCAGGAGGACGGGCGTCGGCTCCTTCTCGAACGGCAGCCGGCCGGCGATGAGCCGGTAGGCGACGACGCCGAGCGAGTACTGGTCGGCGGCCGGCCCGGCGGCCGCGCCCATCGCCTGCTCCGGTGACATGTAGAGCGGCGTCCCCAGGATCATCCCCGTCTGCGTCAGGTGGGTCGCCTCGTCGAGCCCCTTCGCGAGGCCGAAGTCGGAGAGGTGCGGCGCGCCTCCCTCGTCGAAGAGGACGTTGAGCGGCTTGACGTCGCGGTGGACGACCCCCTTGCCGTGGGCGTAGTCGAGCGCCGAAGCGAGCGCCTTCAGCCAGGAGAGCGCGGTCGCGTCGTCGACGGGCCGCGAGAGCCGATCGGAGAGGGAGCCCCCCGAGAGGACCGGCATGACGACGAAGAGGGCGTGGCGCTCGAGGCCGACGTCGAAGACGGCGACGACGCCCGAGTGCTGGAGCTGCGCGGCGAGGCGCGCCTCGCGCAGGAACCGGCTCGAGAACTCGGGCGACTCGGCGAGCGCGCCGCGGACGATCTTGACCGCGACGCGGCGCTTCAGCAGGTCGTCACTCGCCTCCCAGACCTCGGCCATCCCTCCGGCGCCGAGGCGCCGGGTCAGCGTGTAGCGTCCGAGCTTCTGTCCCGAAACCGGCTCCATCGCGGAAGCCTCCGGGCCGTGGAGAAGTGGCCCAGTCTAAGTCCGTTGCGGGAAACGGGACCACTCGGTCCGTGTCAGCGCCCGCGCGAGGCGGCCCCGAAGAGGAATCCGGCGACCGTCTCGGCGAGGACGAGGCCGGGGAGGGCGTGCCGGTACGCCTCGAACGCCGGGTCTCGAAACGCGAGGAAGAGCCACGCGGCCGTCCCGAGGCCGACGGCGGCGCCACGGGCCGCGTCGAGGAGTCGCCGGTCGCGGACGGCGCGAGCGGCCTGCCCGACGAGGAGGATCGCCGTGAGCGCGAGGGCGGCCGTGGGGTATCCGCGCAG
>CAZNSS010000281.1:0-5609 GCA_964575465.1 uncultured Holophagales bacterium
CGCCCCGCCCGCCCGCCGCGTCGTCCCGGCCGCCCGGGAAGGAGCGGCGGAGACGGCGACGCCGACCTTCGGGCAGAGCCCGGCGAGCAGGCAGGACCCGCATCGGGGCGACCGCGAGCCGCAGACCCGTCGGCCGTGGAGGATGAGGGCGTGTCCCGCGAAGACCCAGGCGTCGGGCGGGACGAGGGCGTTCAGGTCCCGCTCGACCTTCTCCGGGTCGGCGTGGCGCGACCACCCGAGCCGCCGCGCGAGGCGTCCGACGTGGGTGTCGACGACGACGCCGTCCGGGCAGCCGAACGCGTTCCCGAGGACGACGTTCGCGGTCTTCCGACCGACGCCCGGGAGCGCGTTGAGCTCCCGCATCGTGCGCGGGACGCGTCCGCCGTGCTGTTCCACGATCGCCCGGCAGGCGCCGCGGATCGACTTCGCCTTCGCGTTGAAGAAGCCGGTCGAGCGGATCAGCCCTTCGAGCTCGCTCCCCGCCGCGGCCATCGCCTCGGGCGTGGGCAGGCGTCGGAAGAGCTCCGGCGTGACGGCGTTCACCCGCGCGTCGGTGCACTGGGCGGAGAGGATCGTCGAGACGAGGAGCTGGAACGCGTCGGCGTGTTCGAGCGAGCAGTCCGCGCCGGGGTACTCGGTCCGGAGGCGTGCGAGGACGTCGGCGGCGGGTGCGGGCCGCACCTTCTGGGGGGCTGGCATGGCGGGCGGAGGATACCGCCGCCGGAGCCCCCGGGGAGCGCTTGATTCCCGCAGGACCGGATGGAAGACTGCAACCGCGTGAGACACCCGCGCCTCCCCGCTCTCCTCCTGGCCGTCCTTCTCGCCGCTCCAGCCGCCGCCGCCGAACGCGTCGCGATCACGGTCCTCGAGACCTCGGACCTCCACGCGAACCTCCTCCCCTGGAACTACGCGCGCGGGACCGCCGGCGACTGGGGCCTGGCGCGGGTGGCGACGCGGGTCCGCGAGATTCGCGCGACGGCGCCGAACGTCCTCCTCCTCGACGGAGGGGACACGATCCAGGGCGCTCCCCTGGGGTGGCTCGAGGCGCGGCGTCCCTCGGGTGGACCGCACCCGATGGCCACGGCGATGAACGCCCTCCGCTACGACGCGATGGCGGTCGGGAACCACGAGTTCAACTTCGGCCTCGAGGTCCTCCGCCGCGCGCAGAAGGACTCTTCGTTCCCGTGGCTCTCGGCGAACACCCGGAATTCGACCGACGGACGGGCGGCGTTCCCGGAGTACGTCGTGAAGGAGCTCGGCGGCGTGCGCGTCGGAGTCCTCGGCCTGACGACGCCGAACATCCCGGGCTGGGAGCCGGCCGCGAACCGGCCCGGCCTGACCTGGGAAGACCCCGTCGTGACGTCGAGGCGCCTCGTGCCGCTCCTCCGGGGGAAGATGCGCTGCGACGTCGTCGTGGCGCTGTTCCACAGCGGGCTCGAGGCGGACCCGGAGACGGGAGAGCCGAACGGCACCGCTCACGAGAACCGGGTCGTCGCGCTCGCGAAGGAGGTCCCGGGGATCGACCTGATCCTGACGGGGCACTCGCACCGGAAGCTCGCGCTGACGCGCGTGAACGGTGTCCCCGTCATCCAGCCGGGGCGCTGGGGGGAAGTCCTCGCGCGCGTCGACCTCGTCGTGGAGAGGTCCGGGGGGAAGGCGAAGGTCGTGGAGGCGAAGGGCGAGCTCCTCCCGTCCGACTCCTCCGTCGCGACCGACCCCGAGATCGCCGCGATCGCGCGGCCCTTCCACGATCGCGCGCTCGCCTACCTGAACGAGCCCGTCGCGATCGCCACCGGTCCGTTCCCGGGCGAGCGTGCACGCCTCGAGGACACCGCGCTCCTCGACCTCATCAACGAGACGCAGCTCGCGGCCACGGGGGCGGATCTCTCCCTGACGTCGCTTCTCCCGTTCCGCTTCGACGGCTGGGAGGCGGGGCCGCTCACCGTCCGGCAGGTCTACGCCCTCTACCCCTACGAGAACCAGCTCGTCGTCGTCGAGATCGACGGGGCGAGGCTGAGAGCCGTCCTCGAGCACGCCGCGACCTTCTACGGGAAAGCGGAGTGGCGCGACGGGGCGCTCGTCCTGCAGCCCTCCGCGGCGATGACGCCCTACAACTTCGACGTCCTCCAGGGGGCGAGCTACCGTGTCGACCCGACGGCCCCCGAGGGCCATCGGGTGACGGAGCTCCGCTTCCGCGGCCGCGACGTCAAGGACGACGACCGCTTCACCCTCGCCGTCAACAGCTACCGGGCCCAGGGCTCCGGGGGCTACACGGCGCTGAAGGGGGCGAAGGTCCTCCGGACGTACAACGACGAGATCCGGGAACTCCTCGTCGACCGGCTCCGGAGCGCCGGCAGGGTCGACCCGGTCACCGACGGGAACTGGGCCGTCGTGCCGAAGACGTCGTGGGCGCCGTCGTCGGCCCCGGCGAACCCGCCCGCGATCCCGTCTCCGTCGAGATAGGGCAGCCTTCCGAGACCGAAAGGCCCCCTCGGGGAGAGGGGGCCTCGGGTCGCCGGGACGCGCAGGCTCCGGAGCTCAGCTCGACGGGACGATGTAGGGGACGACCGCGTCCGCGTCCCCGGTCTTCTTGTCCTGTCGGACGAGCAGAGCGAAGACCGGCTGCGAGCCCTCGGCCGGAACGACCTCGAGCCTCCCGACCGGGGCCCCGTATCCCGCGACGGTGTAGAACGCCGAGGGGATCCGGACGACCTCCTTGGGGCCGACGGCGAGCGCGAGAGGAGTCCCGACGGCCGCGCCTTCGGTATTGAAGGCCTTCACCGTCACCTGGGCCGGTCCGTCGGTCGGGTTCGTCACCTGGAGCTCGGACCCCATCACGTCCCAGCCGGCGTCCGCGGCCTGGATGAAGACTCCGCGCGAGCCCGCGGCCGCCACGGCGTCGCCGAGGAGGGGCGCCGATCCGTAGCCGTGCCGTCCGCCCGCGGAGTCCTCCGCCGTCACGCGGGCGAAGGCGAAGACCGGGGGATCGGAGGTGACGTCCAGGGTCCCGGCGAACGCGTCGACCCCGAAGAGCCCCTCGACGACGTCGGGCAGGGCGACGACCTTCCCGGCCGGCACGGTCACGGTCGCGGCCGGCGCCGAACCGACGGGGGGACCGTCGGCGAACCGTGCCCCCCGCAGGACGATGGTCACGGTGGAGGCGGTCTCGGCCGCGTTGAACAGCTGGAGGTCGGTGCGCGAGGTCGCCCCGAGCGCTCCGCCGCCCCGCTCGGCCCCGAGGATCCACTGGTAGCGGGCCGTGCTCTTCGATCCGAAGAAGGGAAGGTCGATCGGATCGCCGGAGACCGGGTCGATGGCCGTGCCGAAGGGAAGGACGCGCCCCTTCGTCACGCTGAAGACGACGCGGGCCGACGGGGACGGTGGGACGCCGAAAGCGTCGAAGATCGTCGACCCCTGCGTTCGATAGCCCGCCGGCCACCGGTAGGAGAAGGTCCCTCCGATCGGATTCCCGGAGGCGTCGACGATCGAGACCGTTCCGGTCGCCGCTTCGACGACGAGGAGTCCGGCGTTGGTCCTCTGGTGCTCGGGGTCGCCGGGGGTCAGCACGTAGCCGGTCTCACCGGTGGCGACTCCCTGCCCCCCCCTGACGAAGTTCCGGGCGAACCCGTAGGTCCCGCCGTCCTGGCGGGTCCAGTAGACGCGCGTCCAGGAGTAGAGGTCGGCGAACTTCGTCGTCGAGGTGGCCGCCGAGAGCCGGAGGGAGCCGGCGGTGTCCGGTCCCCCCATCTCGATCCCGATCGGGTCGGCCTGCGAGACGATCTTCCCGGCCCCGACGGTGACGTTCGACGAAGGGGAGAGGCCGATGATCCAGTCGTTCGGCAGGAGCCGTTCCGTGAACGTGGCGTCGACGGTCACGCCGGCCGTGTCGGCCGTCCCGCGGTTCCAGGCGACGACCTGCGTGGCCCATCGCGTCCCGTCCCTGCCGGCGATCGAGGCCGCAGCCGGGTAGAGGTGGTCGTCCACCGTGATGGGGAGGGGCGGGAGGACCTCGAAGACCGCCTGGGGGCCGCCGACGAGGAAGCGCTTGCGCGTCTCGTCCACGACGAGGGCGTAGGCGGTCCCGCTGATGGCGGGATAGCGCGCGAGGCTCGGCGTCCCGGTCCCTTCGACCGTGACGGGGTCGCCGTAGGTGACGTCGAGCTCGACCGTCACGAGCGTCGTCCTCGTGGGCGAAACCGTCTCGGTGGAGCTCGTGAGGGCGAACTCCGCCGACTCCAGCGTCGTCGTCTCGGCGGGCACGGCACCTCTCGGATCGAAGATCCCGACCTCGCCCCCCTGCTGCTCGGTGTAGGCGATCCGGTCCTTGTAGACCTTCATGTCGAAGGGGAGGACGTAGATGCCGACGTAGAACGTCTTCAGCTCGCCCGTGACCGGTTCGAACCGCGCGAGCTGGGCGGCGTTGTAGAGGGAGATCCAGATCGCTCCGTCGGGCCCGCGGATGATCTTCGAGGGCTGCGAGTAGGCGTTCGGGAGGACCCACTTCTTCACCGTGCTCCCGTCGGGCGCGAAGCGCAGGAGGTTCCCCCGGAGGAAGTCGGCGCTCCAGACCGAGCCGTCGGCGTCGAGGAACGGGTAGGTGAGGCTGGAGATCGGGTGGTCGGTGTTGGTCGAACGCCAGTAGACGAAGGTGCCCGTGGCCGGGTCGAAATTCGTCAGGACCCCGTTCGTCTCGGGGAGCCAGAGGGTGCCGTCGGCCTTCTTAACGAACGCTGTCGGGCGCCGGGCCGCGTCGACCCACTCGGTCAGCTCGGCGTTCGCCGGGTCGAAACGGGAGACCTTGAAGCCTCCCAGCTGGGTGATCCAGAGGGTTCCGTCGGGCTCCTTCAGAAGGTAGCTCGGAGCCGCGTCGCGCGGCATCGTCCACTTCCGGACCTTCTTCTCGTCGGCGGAGATGCGCGAGAGGACGTTCTCGTTCGCCGAGGCGGTCCAGATGGTCCCATCGGCCTCGAGGATCAGGTTCGAGGCGTCGTAGCGGCCGCCGTTCGGGATCCCGAGCGTCCCCGTGGAGGCGGGCAGGGATACCGACGGGGTGGGCGTCGGGGTGGCCGTCACCGAGGGAGTCGGCGTCGGGGTGGGCGTCGGTGTCGGCGTCGGGGTGGGCGTCGCCGTCGGCGTCTGTGCGAGGAGCGTCCCGGGGAGCGTGGCCGCGGCGACGGCGAGCGCGGCAATCCGGAGGAATCGTGTCACGCGGCGCATTCTAACGGCACGGGATGCAGGATCCGTTCCGCACCCCCGGCGGGCCTATGATGGGGGCGATGGCCGCCCCGACCGTCCGGGAGCGGCTCGCCGCCCTTACGGCGAAGGGCTCGCTCGTGAAGCGCGAGGGGGAGAAGCTCCGGTGCCTCGCCTGCGGGCACCGCTGTCTCCTCGGCGAGGGGAAAGAGGGCGTCTGCCGCGTCCGCTTCGTCCGCGACGGGGAGCTCCGGGTCCCCTGGGGGTACGTCGCCTCGGTCGCCGCGGACCCGATCGAGAAGAAGCCGTTCTTCCACGTCCTTCCGGGCTCCACGGCCCTTTCGTTCGGGATGCTCGGCTGCGACTTCAAGTGCCCCTACTGCCAGAACTGGGAGATCAGCCAGGTGATCCGGGAC
>CAZNSS010000282.1:0-5606 GCA_964575465.1 uncultured Holophagales bacterium
CGTGCTCGTCCGTGCCCGTGAGGAAGCGGACGTCCTCGCCCTGCAGGCGGTGGAAGCGGGTCAGCGTGTCGGTGACGAGGGTCGTGTAGAGGTGGCCGATGTGGGGCCGGTCGTTGACGTAGTAGATCGGGGTCGTGAAGTACCGGGACATGGGCCGGCGAGGATATCAGGAGGACCGGAGGGACCCGCGCTCCGCCCGACCCGGCGCTACATCAGTCCTTCGCGCCGGAAGGAGAACCAGCGCCCGCGCCCGACGACGACGTGGTCGCGCACCGGGACGCCGACGACCTCTCCGGCCGCGACGAACCGGGCCGTCGTCGCCCGGTCCTCGGGCGACGGGGTCGGGTCGCCCGACGGGTGGTTGTGGTAAAGGACGAGCGCGGCGGCTCCCTCGAGGACGGCGATCCGGAGGAGCGGCCCGGGCTGGACCGACGCCGAGCTGATCCCTCCCCGGAAGACGATTTCGTCGTGGACGAGGCGGTTCTTCGCGTCGAGGAAGAGCGCGCCCATGACCTCCCGCAGCTCCGTGGCGAGCCTCGCCGCGAGGTGCGCCCCCGCGGCCTCGGGGGCGTCGATGAGGGGCCTCTCCTCCGCCTCCGCACGGGTGAGCCGCCGCGCGAGCTCCGCCGCCGCGGCGAGCCGGCACGCCTTCGCCGTTCCGATCCCGAGCGCGAGCTCGCGGACGCGCCCCCGCTCGCTCCTGGCGAGGAGGCCCCTGAGGCCGTTGCCCCGCAGGACCTCCCGGGCCGTCTCGAGGACCCCGGTGCCGGCGCGGCCGGTCCCGAGGAGGATGGCAACGAGCTCCTCGTCCGTCAGCGACTCGGCTCCCCGCGCGACGAGCTTCTCCCGTGGCCGGTCCTCGAGCGGCAGGTCGGCGAGCCTCCCGGCCCGCGGGCCGGGAGCGGTCACCGGAGCGATTCGAGCGGCTCGACGAGCCGCTCGATCCCCACCACGCGCATGCCCTCGGCGAGAGAGAACCCCGCGGCGTCCCCTTCGGCCGCCGGCCGGAAGACGAGCTCGGACAGCGTGCGGGTCGCCTCCGTCCGCGAACGGAGGGGCTTGCGGCCGTCCGAGGGAGGTGCCGCGGCACCGGGAAAATCGACCGCCAGCTCCGCCTCCGTCTCCACGACGACGCTCACGGGGAGACCACGCACGCGGGCGAGCTCCGGGGCGAGCGCCTCCCGCACGGGATCGGGGACGTCGAGGAGCCGGCCGAGGTCGTCGAGCGGCGAACGGGCGTCCGCGATCCCGTCGTCGACGGCGTCGACGACGGCGGTCAGCCGGCACCGGACCCGCCCCACACGCCCGGGCATCGACGTGACGACTCGCCACGACGCGGCGATCCGGAGGCGCGCCGTCGGCCGTCCTTCGATCGAAGGGCCCGGCGACGCTTCGGCGGCCGGAATGTCGACGTCGCTCACGCCGCTCTGGAACGGCCCCGGGTCGCCCCCACCGGGCGGGACGAAGAGGGCCCGGAGATCGTCGAGGCCCGCGCGCGCCGCAGCGGCATCTTTCCGGTCGAGGAGCCACCCGCCCCTCTCGCCGAGGACGACGGCGTTCGCCTTCGTCCTCGGAAACGTCCCGCCGTCGAGGTCCCACCGGGCCGTACCGCCGAGGACCGCGACGTGCCCCCGCACCGCGGACGCCCGTTCGCCCGCCGGTGAGACGCTCTTCCTCGACTCGGCAAGGACGTACCGCACGACCCGCCGGGGGACCGGAGCCGTCTCCGCCGACGCCGACGCCGACGCCGACGCCGACGCGAGCGACGCCACGAGGGTCACTGTTGCCGCGATCCGCACGCCCGATCTTCGCATGTGGACCCCGCGGTCCGCCGGGACGACAATGGGCCGATGCTCGCCGGCCCCGAAGCGATGCCGCTCCCGACATCGACGACTCCGGAGCGATTCACGGTGCGGCTCGTCGGCGACGCCGACGCGGTGGCCTGGGTCGAGGCGAACCTGAGGGGCCCCGGGCTCGGCGTCGAGGCGGGGGATCACCCGGTCGCCGCCGACGGCCAGCCACCCGGCCCCATCGTGTGGGTCGCGCGTCCCGGCGAGACCGGGCCGGGACGGACGATCGTCGACGACGCCGCCGTCTGGAGCTTCCCCTGTCTCGTCGTCGTCCCGCCCGGGGGCGCCGCGCCCGACATCCTCGCCGGCCACCCGGCGGTCGAGTCGTTCGAGGTCGTCCGCGAGCCGGACGACGCCCCGGTCCTCCGGATGCGTCTCGAGCGGCTCCTCCTCCTCCACCGCCGCCGGGCGCAGACCGAGGCGGTCCTCAACGACCTCCCCGTCGTCGTCTACACGCGGACGCTCGACGGCATCGTCACGAGCGTGAACGCCGAGACGGAGTCGTTTCTCGGACGCGACCGCTCCGGACTCATCGGTCGTCCGCTCCTCGAGATCCTGCCGGTGGGGGCCGTGTCGGCGTCCGATTTCGCCTCGATGAACGAGGGGCTCCTCTCACGCGGCCGTCACCGGATGAGGCTCGCGAACAGGACGTCCGACGGCCGCCCCTTCGCGCTCGACATCCGCGCCCTCCTCCTTCGCGACGGGCACGGAACGCCCTGGGGCGCGCAGGTCGTCATCGCCGACCTCACCGACGAGGAGGAGGCCCGGGAACGGTTCCGCGTCGAGGCCGAGCGGAGCGAGATCCTCGCCGCGATCGCCACGGCGACGAGGGACGTCACCGACCTCGAGAGGATCCTCCAGACCGTGACGTCGATCGTCGGCCTCCGGTCGGGCGCGCACACGGTCGACGTCTTCCTCACGGACGGACACCTGGACCGCCTCGTCCTGCGCCATTCGTGCCGCTCCTCGGAGGGGATCCCGAACCTCACCGGCGACGAATGGCTCGTCGCCGGGACCGAGGCGTTCCGCTCGGTCGTCGAGGCGCGCGAGCCCTTCATCGTCCCGGACGCCCGGCAGGAGCAGGTGGTCGCCGGAGCGCGGGTGGCCCTCCAGCGGCTCGGCGCCGGAAGCGGGATCATCCTTCCCGTCCTCGTCGACGACGAGGTCGTCGCGGGCCTCGGCCTCACGTTCCGCGAGCCGCGGAGGTTCCCGGCCGACCTCACCGCCTTCCTCGGACTCGTCGCCGGCCAGCTCGGCCTCGCGATCCGCGCCGCCAGGCTCTACCAGAGCCTCGCCGAGAAGCTGCGCGCCCTCGCGGAAGAGCAGCGGCTCCGGGAGCTGGCCGACCACGACCGGCAGCGGCTCCTGAGCATGCTCGTCCACGACCTGAAGAACCCTCTCTCGGCGGTCCTCGCCTCCCTCGAGCTCAGCCTCGACCGGACGACGGCCGACCCGCGGCTCGAGCGGCTCCTGCGCACGTCGATGGCCTCGGCGCGGGGGCTGTCCGGGATGATCGACGACGCTCTCCTCGTCTACCGGACCGGGGAGGCGCCGGCCGAACTGCACCCCGAGGACGTCGCCTCGGTCCTCGCCCAGCCGTTCGAGGAGGCGCGCTGGATGGCGGAGGCCCGCCAGATCCGGCTCGACATCCGGATCGCCGACGGAATTCCACCCGTCGCCCTCGACGCGGGCCGATATCGGCGGGCGACCTCGAACATCCTCTCGAACGCGCTGAAGTTCAGCCGGCGCGGGGGCGACGTCCAGGCGCGCGTCGACGTCGAGGAGGCCGACGGCAGCCGGTGGCTCGTCCTCCGGGTCGCCGACTCCGGGCCAGGGGTCCCCGAGTCGGTCAGGGGCCGCCTGACGGAGCCGTACACGAGGTTCGCGGGCTCGGAGAGGGTCCCCGGCACGGGGCTCGGCCTCACCGTCGTGGGCGCGGTGGCCGCGGCGCACGGCGGGTGCATCAACGTCGAGCCGCGGGCTTCCGCCGGCGGAGGCTCCGTCTTCTCGCTCTGGATTCCCGCTTGAAGGAGCTGCACGCCGGACGGCACCTGAGGATGGTCTCCCGGAACGGGTGGGAGTTCGTCGAGCGACCGGGGGTCCGCGGGGTCGTCATCGTCGTCGGGGTCACGCCGCGGGGAGAGCTCCTCCTCGTCGAGCAGCGCCGCGAGCCGGTCGGGGCCGCCGTCCTCGAGCTCCCCGCCGGACTCGCGGGCGACGCGGAGAGCCCGCCCGGGGAGCCCCTCGAGGAGGCCGCGCGGCGCGAGCTCGTCGAGGAGACCGGCTGGGACGCGGCGGAGATGGAGAGGCTCACGGCCGGCCCGCCTTCCGCCGGCGTCTCGTCCGAGGTCGTGACGTTCTTCCGGGCGCGCGGCCTCTCGAAGGTCGGCGCCGGGGGCGGCGTCGACGGGGAGGCGATC
Source organism: uncultured Holophagales bacterium (assembly GCA_964575465.1). Classification (GTDB taxonomy): domain Bacteria; phylum Acidobacteriota; class Thermoanaerobaculia; order UBA5066; family UBA5066; genus UBA5066. The sequence goes on from CAZNSS010000282.1 coordinate 4,271, forward strand.
CGCGTCCACGCGGTCCCCCTCGGGGAGGCCGAGGCCTTCCTCGGCCGGCGCGAGGCCGAGGGAGTCCTCGTCGATCCCAAGGTCTGGGCGGGCCTCTGGTTCGCCCGCCGCCCCTGACGGATGGCCTACCCGGGTATCCGAAGCACGACCTTCCCGAATCCTGCGCCCGATTCCAGCCTCTCGTAGGCCGCCGTGACGGCGTCGAGGGGGAAGACCTCGTCGACGATCGGGAGGACCCGTTTCGCCTCGACCGCCTTCAGCAGGGCGCTGAACTCGGAGTCGGTCGCCATCGTCGAGCCGAGGATCGAGAGCTGCTTCCAGAAGATGATCCGGATCTCCTCCTCGGGGTTCGGTCCGCTCGTCGCGCCGCAGGTGACGATGCGCCCCTTCTTCGCCGCCGCCGTCAGCGAGGTGCGCCAGGTGGCCGCGCCGACCGAGTCGACGACGACGTCGACTCCCCGCCTGCCCGTCAGCTCGCGGACCTTCTTTCCGACGTCGACCTTCCGGTAGTCGAGCGCGACGTCGGCGCCCAGGCTCAGCGCCCGCTCGAGCTTCTCCTCGCTCCCGGAGGTGACGATCACGAGTGAGGCCCCCGCGAGCCGCGCGACCTGGAGCGCGTACGCCGACACCCCCCCCCCGATCCCGTGGATGAGGACGCTCTCGCCCGGCCGGAGGGCCGCCCGCGTCACGAGCATCCGCCACGCCGTCATCGCCGCGAGCGGGAACGCGGCGGCCTCCTCGTCCGTCAGGTGGGCCGGCGCCTTCCAGACATTCGCGGAGGGCACGACGATCCGCTCGGCGAGCGTCCCGGCGCGGTGCTCGCCGAGGATCTCGAAGTCGACGCAGAGGCTCTGCTCACCCTCCCGGCAGAACTCGCAGGCTCCGCAGGAAAGGCCGGGCTGGAGGACGACCCGCTCCCCCGGGGAGAGGCCCTTCACCCCGTCACCGAGCGCCTCGACGCGCCCGCAGCCGTCCGCTCCCGGGACGTGCGGAAACGTGACGGGGACCCCGGGGATCCCGTTGCGGACGAAGAGGTCGAGCCGGTTCAGGGCCGCCGCCGAGAGACGGACGAGCACCTCTCCCGGGCCCGGGACCGGGTCGGGCAGGCTCCCGAGGCCGAGGGCGTCGTTCGCTCCGTGGCGAGTAAGGAGTGCCGCTTTCATTTCTCCTCCTTCCCGTGGAAACTCCCGCTTCCGATGCCGAGCCTGCCGAACCTGCCGACCCTCTCCGCCCCTCCCGACCCTTCGATCGTCTGCCCTCCCTGCGGGAAGTGCTGTCGGTACGTCGCGGTCGGCATCGACGGCCCCGTGAGCGTCAGCGGCGTCTCCACGGCGCT
>CAZNSS010000283.1:0-5606 GCA_964575465.1 uncultured Holophagales bacterium
CTCCGCTCGCGCCTCCTCGCCCCGGGGACCGACACGGCGGCCGCCGTGCGGGCCGCGGCAGCGCTCCTCCCCAACGACGCCTCCGCGCGCCTCGTCCTCGTCACCGACGGCGCCGAGGCTCCGGGCGATCTCGTCAAGGCCGCTCAGGGGCGCCCCCTCTTCACCGTCCTGACGGGCGACGAGCGGCGCGAGGCGTTTCCCGCCGCGTCGCGACAGTTCCTCCCGCTCCCGCCCGGCAGCGCCTCGCAGCCCCCGGCCGGCGAAGGCCTCTTCCTCGCGCAGCTCCTCGCCGACCTTCCGCGCGAGGAAGCGAAGACGCGTACGAAGGTCGAGCTTCCCTTCGCGGTGAAGGGAGGGGACCCGAAGCTCCGCGACGTCTACGGCATCCTGACGCAGCCCCCGCTCGCGGGCTCCCTCTCCGCGTGGGTCGGCCGCTACGCTCAGCCGGCGAAGACGACGATCGAGATGGCGGGCTCGAGGGTTCCCGCCGCCTTCCCCGAGCGCGCTCTCGAGGCGCGTGACCTGCCGCGGCGATGGGCGCGCGCGCGGGTCGACGACCTCCTCCGCCGCATCGAGCTCGAGGGAGAGCGGCGGGAGTGGGTCGAGGAGATTCTCGAGCTCTCGCGCCGCTACAAGTTCGTCACCCCCTATACCGCGTTCCTCGCGGCGCCCCGCTCGCTCCTCCGCCCGCGCCGGATCCAGCCGGGCGACCCGATCATCCGGATCGAGGCGATGCCGGGGACCGTCGCGGCCGCGGCGCTCCTCCCCTTCGGCCGGAAGCTCGACCTCGCGCTCCGGCCCGAGTCGAACCTGTGGGAAGGCCGCTTCCTCGTCCCCGAGGACACCGTCGACGGGCCGATGAGCGTCCGGATCGTCCTCCGCGACCAGGGGGGCGCGACGACCGTCGAGACGAAGCGGGTCGTCGTCGACGGCACGCCGCCGACGATCACGCCCGTCCTCCCCGGCGACGCCGTGGCCGGTTCGCGCGTGAGGCTCGCCGCGCGCGCCGACGCCGACGTCATCGCGCTCACCGCCCGGGTCGGCGACGGTCTCCCCGTGCCGCTCCGCTGGGACGGCGGAGTGAAGGCGAACGTCGCCGAGCTCCTCCTCCCGCAGGGAGCCGCGGGCTCCGTTCCCGTCCTCTTCGAGGCGATCGACGGCGCGGGGAACCACGGGTTCGCCCGCGCGACGCTGAGGGTCCGCTGATGTCCGGAACGCTTCGCGCCCGAAGGGCCACCCTCCTGTTCCTCGCCGGAACGAGCCTCCTCGCGGCCGCCACCCGCCCCGCGGCGCTCGACGCGGCGGCCTCGCTCCTCCCCTGGACCGACCTGACCGACGCCGACGCGCTCAGCTCCGTCCTCGTGCGGAAGGCCGTCGTCGACGGCCGGACCGTCCACTATCCGACCCCGACGAAGGAGCTCGCCGCCGAGCTCCTGGCGCGCGCCGCGTCGGGCGGCGAGACCTCCCTCGCCGCTCTCCGGCACCTCGCCGAGGCTCGCCGCGACCTGGGAGACCTGCCGGGCGCCGAGGAGGCGCTCTCCCGCTGGGCAGCCGGAAGCGGCGGCGTCGCATGGGCCGAGGCCGCCCGCTGGGGCGCGACCTACCGGCGCTGGCCGTTCGCCTTCGACGCCGCGAAGACGGCGATCGGCTCCGACGCTCCCGAGGCCGCGAGGAAGTCCCTCGCGTCCGAGCGGATCACCTGGGCCGACGAGGACCCGTCACGGTCGGACCCGCTTGCCCTCCGGGCCGAACGGGCCGCCCTCTTCCCGGCCGACGCCGGGTTCGTCGAGGCGTGGATCCGGGCGCTCGAGAAGGCCGGGCGCCTGAAGGAGGCCGACGACGCGCTCCGGGGAGCGAAGGGGCTCCCCGAGGAAACCCGGCTCCTCGTCCTCGCCGACCTCAAGGGAGACCACGGCGACCCGAACGGCGCCTTCGCCGTCCTCGAGGCGTTCGTCGCCGACCCGGCCAGGTCCCCCTCGCGCCGCGCCCTGGAAGCGTTCGCGCGTCGCGCCGATGCCGTCGCCGGCTCGCGCATGGAGGCGACGCGCCTCGGCCTCGAGAAGAGCTTCGACGCCCGATCCGTGACCGTTCTCGCCCGCTGGTTCGAGGGGAAGGGGCGGAGCGACCTGGCCCTCGAGCTCCTCCAGCAGGTCGAGCTGCGCCACGAGGCGGGTCTGCCGCGCGAGGGGCGCCTCGTCATGGCCAGGCTCTTCGAGGCGCTCGACGCGATCCCCGAGGCCTTCCGCAGCCGTCTCGCGGCCGCCGCAGCCGGCACGCGGGAGCAGGGGCCCTCCGACCTCGCCGACCTCTGCCGTCTCGCTCTCGCCGCCGGCGCGCGCCCGATCGCCTGGGGAACGCTGAACGACGAGCCGTACCGCTGGGCGGCGCGCACCGACGTGACGCCCGGCTTCACGACGGCGGGGCTCTCCTTCCTGCTGACGGGCCTCGGACCCGAGAACGCGCTCGCCGAGCTGGAGGCGCAGCGCCTCCCCGAGAAGACCCTCCGCGCGGGCCGCCTCCTCCTCGCCGAGCTGGAGAAGCGGAACCCGAAGCACCCGGCGCTGCCGGGCCTCTACGTGCGGGTCATGGACCGGCTCGTCCAGCGCGGCAAGGGGGCCGAAGCGCTCGGCCTCCTCGCGAGGGCCGAGGGGGGCGACGCGAAGACTCGCGCCGAGGCCCGGCGCATCGCGCTCCTCGCGATGCGTCAGACGAAGGCCCCGCTCGAGAGGGAGAAGCAGCTCTGGACCGAGCGGCTCGCGCTCCTCGCACCCGACGGGAGCGTGCCGGGCCCCGCCGCAGCGGCGATGGAGGAAGAGGCCGAGGCTTCCGGGCCCGTCCCGGAGGAGGGCGAAGGGAGCGAGTCCGCCGGCGAGGAAGCCCCGAAGAGCCGCCTCAGGGGAGAGGCGCGGACCGACGAATACGGCCGCGTCCTCGACGAGGCGATCGTCCGCCTCGACGACCGCGACCGTTCGCACCGGGAGAGCCTCGCTCTCCTCCTCGCGGAGATGGACCGCCTCCCCCGCGCCGAGGCCGTGTGGCTGAAGGCGGTCGACCGGGTCTCCTCCTGGAAGCTCGACGACGACCTCGAGCCGCGGTATCGGAAAGCGATCGCGGCCTTCGAGGGGGCCGAGTGGTGGAAGAAGCTCGCGCGCTGGTACGCGCGGCGGCAGAAGTCGGCGGAGCTGAAGGCCCTCGGCGAGGAGATCGTCGCGGGCTTCCGCGGGTCGGCCCTCTTCGCCCGCGACCCGATGCTGTCCGACGCCGTCGTCGCCCTGGAGGGGCAGCCGAACCCGTACGTCCTCTTCTCCGACTTCCTCGCGCTCCGCGCGCTGCAACGCTTCCCGGCGAGCCCGGCCGTCCTCGAGCGCGCCGAGTCGCGCCTCCTCCTCAGGTCCTCGTTCGACTCCCTGAGGGCGAAGCGGCCGCAGGACGTGAAGGACCGGGCCGTCGTCGACGAGTCGCTCCTCGAGCTCCGCCGCGACGCCGTCCTCTTCGCCGACGCCCCGCGGCGCGGCCGGTTCCTCGACGCCCTCGTCCGGAAAGGGGCGCTCGAGCCGTTCCTCCGTCGCCTCGAGGAGGTCCCCGCGAAGACCCCGGCGGAGGACGTCCTGCTCCTGGACGGCTGGACGCGCCTCTCGCGCTTCGAGAGGGCCGTACCGTTCGCCGAGGCGCTCTCGGAGGCCTACCCGGGCGACCCGGCCCGCGCCTCCGAGGCGATCTCCCTGGAGCGCTCGCTCTCGGCGTTCTCCCCGGAGAGGGCCACAGCCGCCGAGCGGATCGCGGCGCGCGCCGCGGCCGCCGCCGCGGACCCGTCGCCCTTCTGGACACAGATCGGCGAGATGTGGCAGGACCTCGAGCGTCCCGCCCCGGCGGGCGAGGCGTTCCGAAGGGTCCTCGCCGCCTCCCCCCGAAACCCCGAGACGATCCTCGAGACGGCGACCGCCTTCTGGGACTACGGCCGCTTCCCCGAGGCGCTCGCGGTCCTCGCGGAGGGCCGGACCAGGCTTGCCCGCCCGGCACTCCACGCTTTCGAGGCGGGAGTCCTCAAGGAAGAGCTCCGCGACCGCGACGGTGCGATCACGGAGTACGTGGCGGCCCTCTCGGAGGAAGGGGACGGCGGCTGGCGGTCGCGCCAGCGTCTCGCAAGGCTCGTCGGCCGCTCGGCCGTCCGCGACCTCCTCGTCTCGAGGATCGCCCGGCTCGTGCCGGGCCGCGCCGACGACGAGACCGCGCTGTCGTCGTACCTCCCCCTCGCGGGCCTCGGCTCGGACGAGACGACGGCGTGGGACGACTGGATGGACCTCCCGAACGACCCGGTCGCGCGCACCGCGCGCGCCGCGCGACGCGAAGAGACCTCGCCCGCCGAGCGACAGGGTACGGCCGCCGTCGGCGAGGCGCTCTGGAAGAAGACGCTCGAGATGGCGCCGCGCGCCACGGGCCCCGCGCTCCTCTCCACCCTACGCACCTGGTCCGGCTCTCTCGCCGACGCCCGCTGGGCGGGGGATGGCGGCGCGACGACCCTCGAGGGCCTGATCCTCGCGCGCGAGGTCGAGCTCCTCCCGTCGGAGGAGGCGCGCGTCCCGCGAGAGGCGGCCCGCGCCGCCTGGCTCCTCGAGCGCGGAAGGACCGACGAGGCAAGGGCGGCCTGGACGAAGCTCCTGCCGCGCGTCGACGCGCTCCCCGACGGGGCGACGAAGATCCGCACCCTGGCGTCCCGCGCGCGCTTCCTCGAGGCGGCGGGCGGCGACGCTGCCGGAGCCTTTCGGGAGGCCGTCCGGAAGTTCCCCTGGTCGCTCGGACTCGTCGAGGACCAGGTCTCGTACCTCTACAGGGCCGGCCGCGACGCCGACGGCCTCGACGCCCTCGAAGCGGCCGCGCTGCGAGCCGCGGAGGGGCACCGCGAGCGCCTGACCGAGCGCCTCGTGAACGAGTCGCTCGCCCGCAAGGACCTCGTCCGCGCCCGCCGGGGCGTCGGGCGGCTCCTCTCCTTCACCCTCGAGCCGAGGGCCCGCGTGAGCGCCCTCGCCCTCTCCGCCCGCCTCGCGTGGCGCGAGGGGACGGCGCTCGACCCGGTCGCCCTCGCGAAGAGCGAGAGCGCGGGACTCCCCGAGGAGCTCCGTCCCGACCTCTGGGCCGCCCTCGCCGGCGCGGCGCGCGACGAAGGGAAGCTCGACGCGGGCGTCGACCTCTACGTCGAGGCGCTCAACCGCCGCACCGAACGCGAGTGGCTCCGCGAGGCGTGCCGCCTCGCCGTCCGGGCCCGAAAGGCCGACGTCCTCCTCGACTTCTTCCAGAAGCAGCGTGCCCGCAGCCCGCGCGACGTCCGCTGGGCGGTCGCCGTCCGCGAGATCCGCGCCTTCCAGGGAGACCTCGACGGCGCCGTCGCCGCCGCGAGGGAGGCCGTCGCCGTCGCGCCGGAGCGGGAAGAGCTGACCCGCGAGACCGTCGCGCTCCTCGAGCTCTCCGGACGCTTCCGGGAGGCTGCGGATTTCCTCGAGGGATGGGCGAGGACCCGCCTCGCCGACGAGGGGGTCGCCGCGTGGCGCGCCGGACTCTACGTGAGGGCCGGAGACGTCCCGAAGGCCCTCGCCGTCGACCGCGCCTCG
>CAZNSS010000284.1:0-5603 GCA_964575465.1 uncultured Holophagales bacterium
AGGAGTTCGACGTCATCGCGACGCTGAACCTCAACGGCGACTACCTCTCCGACGCCCTCGCGGCGCAGGTCGGCGGTATCGGCATCGCCCCCGGAGGGAACGTGAACTACGTCACGGGCCACGCCGTCTTCGAGGCGACGCACGGCACGGCGCCGAAGTACGCGGACCTCGACAAGGTCAACCCCGGCTCGGTCGTCCTCTCGGGAGAGATGATGCTTCGCTACATGGGCTGGACCGAGGCGGCCGACCTCGTCATCCGGGGCATGGACGGCGCGATCGGCGCCAGGAAGGTGACCTACGACTTCGCCCGCCTCATGGAAGGGGCCACCGAGGTGAAGTGCAGCGAGTTCGGCGACCAGATCATCGCCTGCATGGGCTGACGCCCGGCCTTCACGGGTCTTCGAAGGGGGCGCTCCGGCGCCCCCTTCTCCTTGGAGGCGCTTCTCGTGCGCCTGGCAGGGCACCCCCCGCGTCCGCGTCCCGGCCGCGGTCCGTGCCGGCGGCGGCCTTCCGGGTTAACCTCGTTCGATGCGCCTTCCCTTCCTCACCGCCGTCGCCGCGGCCGCCCTCCTTCTCGCCCCGCCTCTTCCCGCCGCCACGGCCGCGCCGCCCGTCGGACGCTGGTACGGCGTCCTCCTGCCGGCCGAAGGGCTCGAGGTCGCGTTCGGCCTGAGGGTGGAGGCGAAGGCGGGCAGGCTCTCCGGGGCGCTCGTCAACGGAGCTTCGGAAAGCCGGTTCACGTCGGTTTCCTGGGACGGCGAGACATTGACGCTCGACCTCGACCACTACGACGGGAAGCTGGCGGCCCGTGTCGAGGGGGACCTTCTCGCCGGCACGTTCACGCGCGCCACCGCGTCCGGGAAGATCGAGGTGCCGTTCCGGGCGTCGAGGAAGGCCCCGGCCGTGCCGATGCCCCCGAAGGGCGCCCCCTCGTTGACGGGCGACTGGGGCGTGGACATGGGGGAAGGGGAGAAGGCCCAGCGCCTCCTCGCGACGTTCCGGCAGGAAAGGGGGCGCGCCGCGGGGACCCTCCTCGGCTCCACGGGCGACTACGGCCCGATGAACGGGACGTGGGACGGCAGGTCGCTCGTCCTGACCGTCTTCGACGGGGTCTTCATCTACCGTCTCGACGGGGTCCTCGACGATGCGGGGGCGCTGGCCGGGACTTTCCGCAGCCGGAGCGGCGCCCCGACGCCCTGGAAGGCGCGGCGGCTCGACGCCGCGGGAGCGACCTCGTGGCTCCCGGGGGGCGGGTCGATCGTGCGCGCGAAGGACGCGGACGCCCGGGTCCGCTTCTCCTACCCGTCGGCCCCCGGAAGGGTCGTCTCCCTCGACGACCCGGAGCTGAAGGACAAGCCGGTCGTCGTCTCGATCCTCGGCTCGTGGTGCCCGAACTGCCACGACGAGGCCCCGGTCCTCGAGGAGCTCTGGAAGCGCTACCGGGGCAAGGGGCTCGCCGTCGTCGGGCTCTCCTACGAGTACACCGAGGACGCCGAGAGGAGCTTCCGGCAGATCGAACGCTTCCGCGACCGGCACGGCGTGACCTACCCGATCCTCTTCGCCGGGTCGACGAAGAAGGCCGCCGATTCGGAGCCGATCTCCCGGCTCGAGGGGTGGAAGGGGTACCCGACGACGCTCTTCCTCGACCGGAGCCACCGGATCGTGAAGGCACACTCCGGATTCGACGGACCGTCGACCGGCGCCCGGTACGCGGCACAGAAGCAGGAGTTCGAAGAGGTCGTGAAGGGGATCCTGGCCCGGTAGCCGCGGCCTCAGCCTTCCTGCCGGTAGTTCGGGGCTTCCTTCGTGATGATGACGTCGTGGACGTGGCTCTCCTTGAGCCCGGCCGACGTGATCCTCACGAACCTCGCCTTCTTCCGGAGCTCGGGAAGCGTCCGGGCGCCCGACAGACCCATTCCGGCCCTCACGCCGCCGACGATCTGGGCGAGGAGCACGGAGAGGGCGCCCTTGTGGGGAACCATCCCCTCGATCCCCTCGGGGACCATCTTCCTCGGCTCGTCGCCCGCGTTCTGGAAGTAGCGGTCGGCCGAACCCTTCGTCATGGCGCCGAGCGACCCCATGCCGCGGTAGGCCTTGAACGTGCGCCCCTGGTAGAGGATCGTCTCTCCCGGCGACTCGTCGGTCCCGGCGAAGAGGCTCCCGATCATCACGGCCTGCGCGCCGAACGCGAGGGCCTTCGTGACGTCGCCCGAGAACTTGATCCCGCCGTCGGCGATGAGGGGCACCTTCGACTTCCCCTTCCCCTTCACGCACTCGAGGATCGCGTGGATCTGCGGGACGCCGACGCCGGTGACGACGCGGGTCGTGCAGATCGAGCCGGGCCCGATGCCGATCTTGACGGCGTCGGCGCCGAAGCGGATCAGGTCGCGCGTCGCCTCGGCCGTGCCGACGTTCCCGGCGATGACGGGGGTCGAGGGGAACGCCCGCTTGAGCGTCTTCAGTGCGTCCATGACGCCCTCGCTGTGCCCGTGGGAGGAGTCGAGGCAGAGGACGTCGACCTTGGCCGCGATCAGCTCGCGTGCCCGGTCGACGAGGTCGGCGCCCGCGCCGACCGCTGCCCCGACGCGGAGTCTCCCCAGGGAGTCCTTGCAGGCGTTCGGGTACTTGATCTGCTTCTGGATGTCCTTGACCGTGATCAGGCCCTTCAGCGCGCCCGTCCTGTCGACGACGAGGAGCTTCTCGATCCGGTGCTCGTGGAGGAGCTGCTTGGCCTGCTCGAGCGTGGTGCCGGGAGCGCAGGTGACGAGGTCCTCCTTCGTCATCCGGGTCGAGATCGGGAGGTCCATCCGGGTCTCGAACCTGAGGTCGCGGTTCGTCAGGATGCCGACGAGCTTGCCGGTGGAGTCGACGACCGGAACGCCCGAGATCCGGAAACGGGCCATCACGTCGAGGGCCTCGGAGATCTTCTGGTCCGGCCGGCACGTGACCGGGTCGACGATCATCCCGCTCTCCGACCGCTTCACCTTGTCGACCTCGGCCGCCTGGTTCGCGATGGTGAGGTTCTTGTGGACGATCCCGAGACCGCCGTTCTGCGCGATCGCGATGGCGAGCGGCGCCTCCGTGACGGTGTCCATCGCGGCGGAGATCACCGGGACGTTCAGGGAGATGCCGGCGGTGAGCTGAGTCTTCAGGTCGGCCGACGAGGGGTGGACCTCGGAGCGCGACGGGACGAGGAGGACGTCGTCGAAGGTGAGGGCGAGGGGGATGGCCGGGACGGATGACGCCATGCGGATTCATAGCACGTCCGGGGCCGCGCGTTCGAGCGCGACCCCGGACAGGGGGCGAAAAAGGTGGAAAAGCGGGGTTCAGGCGGTCGAGGAGGCCCCGTGGCACTTCTTGTACTTCTTGCCGGAGCCGCACGGGCACGGGTCGTTCCGGCCGACCTTCGGCCCGGTCGTCTTGACCGTGTCGACCCGGAAGTCACCCCCGGAAGTCGGGTCGGAGGTCCCCTGGAACGTCATCTCGCGCCGCTGCTTCTGCGCCCTGCGCTCCAGCTCGGCGGAGGCCCGGATGGAGAGCGAGGGGGCCGAGACCCCGCCGGCCTCCCGGGACTCCTGGTCCTCGCCGGCCTGGGCGGGCGGGGGAGGGGCCTGCCGCGCCTCGACCTCCTCCTGCCTCACGACCTCGAACCGGAACAGGTTCTGGAGGATCTGCTCCTCGATCGCCTCCTTCACCGACTCGAAGAGCTGGAACGACTCCTTCTTGTACTCGATGAGGGGGTCGCGCTGCCCGTACCCGCGGAGGCCGATCCCCTCCTTCAGGTGGTCGAGCGCGAGGAGGTGGTCCTTCCAGAGGGCGTCGACGCTCTGGAGCATGAAGAACTTCTCGAAGTCCTTCATGACGTCGGCCCCGAGCCGCGCCGTCTTCTCCGCGTAGAACTTCCCGAGGGCCGCCTTCAGCTTCTCCTTGAGGGCGGCGTTGTTGTCGCTCTCGTGCGAGAGCCCCGCCTCCTCGGGCGACATCCCGAAGGACTCCCCGAGGATCGATGAGAGGGCCTTCCAGTCCCACTCCGAGCGGTCCTTGGCCGCCGGGCAGTGACGGTCGACGTAGTCGTCGGCGACGTCCTCGGCCAGGGCGACGACGTAGTCGTGCGACAGCGAGCCGGTGAGGATCTCCTTCCGGAGCCGGTAGATCTCCTCCCGCTGCTTGTTCATGACGTCGTCGTACTCGAGGAGGTGCTTGCGGGTGTCGAAGTTCCTCGCCTCGACCTGCTTCTGGGCCCTCTCGATCGACCGGGTGACCCAACGGTGCTCGATGGGGACCCCCTCCTCCATCCCGAGCCGTTTCATCAGGCCCGAGAGGCGGTCGGACCCGAAGATCCGCATCAGGTCGTCCTCGAGAGAGAGGTAGAAGCGCGAGGAGCCCGGGTCGCCCTGGCGGCCGGCGCGGCCGCGGAGCTGGTTGTCGATGCGGCGCGACTCGTGGCGCTCGGTGCCGATGATGTGGAGGCCGCCGGCCCCGATGACCGCCTCGTGCGCCGCGGCGCACTCGGCCTTCGCCTCCTCGAGGAGCTTCTCGTACTCCTCGACCGTCTTCCCCTTGCTCCGCTGCCTGGCGAGGAACTCGGGGTTCCCGCCGAGGAGGATGTCCGTGCCGCGGCCCGCCATGTTCGTGGCGATGGTGACGCGGCCGGGCTGGCCCGCCTGGGCGACGATCGTCGCCTCCTGCTCGTGGTACTTCGCGTTCAGGACGACGTGGGGGACGCCCCGCTTCTTCAGGAGCGCGCCGAGGTGCTCGGACTTCTCGATCGAGATCGTCCCGACGAGGACCGGCTGCTGGCGCTCGTGGAGGTCGACGATCTCCTCGACGACGGCGTCGAACTTCTCGCGCTCGGTCCGGTAGACGACGTCGTGCTCGTCCTTCCTCACCATGTCGCGGTTCGTCGGGACGACGACGACGTCGAGCTTGTAGATCTTGTCGAACTCGGCCGCCTCGGTGTCGGCCGTGCCCGTCATGCCGGCCAGCTTGTCGTACATCCGGAAGTAGTTCTGGAGGGTGACCGTGGCGAGCGTCTGGTTCTCTCGCTCGATCTTCACCCCTTCGCGCGCCTCGACGGCCTGGTGGAGGCCGTCGGACCAGCGCCGGCCCGGCATGAGGCGGCCCGTGAACTCGTCCACGATGATCACCTGCCCCTCCTTGACGACGTAGTTCACGTCGCGCTTGTAGAGGGTGTGGGCCCGGAGGGCCTGCTGGCAGGCGTGGAGGACGTCGATGTTCGTCGGGTCGTAGAGGTTCTCGACGCCGAGGAGCCGCTCGCACTTGCCGACGCCCTCCTCGGTGAGGGAGGCCGTGTGGGCCTTCTCGTCGACGAGGTAGTCGCCCGTCGTCGTCTTGTTCCCGTACTTGTCCTTGATTTCCTCGCCTCGGACGAGCTTCGGGACGATCCGGTCGCAGCGGTAGTAGATGTCGACGTCCCCCTCGGAGGGCCCGGAGATGATGAGGGGCGTCCGGGCCTCGTCGATGAGGATCGAGTCGACCTCGTCGACGAGGGCGAAGAAGTGGGGGCGCTGGACCATCTGCCCGAGCTCGAACTTCATGTTGTCGCGCAGGTAGTCGAAGCCGAACTCGTTGTTCGTGCCGTA
>CAZNSS010000285.1:0-5585 GCA_964575465.1 uncultured Holophagales bacterium
CGCGGCGAGGACTCCCGCCTGGCGCATCCCGCCCCCGAAGAGCTTCCTCACGCGCCGGGCCTCTGCGACGAACGCTTTCGAGCCGGCGACGGCGCTCCCGACCGGGGCGCGCAGGCCCTTCGAGAAGCAGACCATCACCGAATCGACCCCCGCCACGAGGGAGGATTCCGTCGCGCCCAGGGCCGCCGCGGCATTCCAGAGCCGGGCGCCGTCGACGTGGACCGCGAGCCCCTTCCGACGGGCGACGGCGAGGACCTCGTCGACCGCGGGGCGCGGCAGGACGGTGCCGCCGGCGAAGTTGTGCGTGTTCTCGAGGCAGACGATCGAGGTCCGCGGAAGGTAGTAGACCGCTTCCGGCCTCACCCACGCCTCGACCTCGGCGACGGGCATCCGCCCGCCCGGCCCGAAAACGGGCCGCGGCAGGAGCCCGGAGAGCGAGGCCATCCCGGCCATCTCGTAGTGGAAGACGTGACTCCGGGCCTCGACGATCACCTCCGTCCCCGACCGGGCGTGAACGCGCAGGGAGACCTGGTTCCCCATCGAGCCGGTCGGGACGAAGAGGGCCGCCTCGAAGCCGAGGAGCTCGGCGGTCCGCGCCTCGAGGCGCGCGATCGTCGGGTCCTCGCCGTAGACGTCGTCCCCCACCTCGGCCTCGGCCATCGCGCGGCGCATCGCGGGAGTCGGTTTCGTGACCGTGTCGGAGCGGAAGTCGGAGACGGTGCTCATCGCGCCGGAGTGTAGGCCGGGGAGGCGGACTCCGTGTGGCAGACTCGCGCGCCATGGGACTCGTCCTCGTGGAGACCTTCCCCGTCGCCCCGCTCGGCTGCAACTGCGCCATCGTCGCCGACGGCGAGACGAAGGCCGCGCTCGTCCTCGACCCGGGCGGCGAGCCGGACCGGGTCCTCGAAGCCCTTTCGCGCCACGGCCTCACCGCCGTCGCCCTCGTCCACACGCACGCGCACCTCGACCACTGCCTCTCCTCGGCCCGGCTGTCGGCCGAGACCGGGGCTCCGATCCTGATGCACGACGGCGACCTGCCCCTCTACGCCGACCTCGCGCGCTGGGGGAGGATGTTCGGGGTCCCGGTCGAGGCGCCCGGCCCGGTGCCCCGGACGCTGGCTCACGGCGACCGCGTCGCCTGCGGGAGCGGCGCACTGGAGGTCCTCCACACGCCCGGGCACACCCCCGGGAGCCTCTGCTTCCGGCTCGAGGGCGAGACGCCCGTCCTCTTCTCGGGCGACACGCTGTTCCGGCGCTCCGTCGGCAGGACCGACTTCCCCGGCGGCTCCTGGGACGACCTCGTCACCTCCATCGAGAACCGCCTCCTCGTCCTCCCGGGCGACCTCCTCGTCCTTCCGGGACACGGCGAGGAGACGACCATCGCCGAGGAGTCGCGCCTGAACCCGTTCGTCGGCGATCGCTCGCGACCGCTCACCTGAGCTGGCGGGAGAGGACGAGCCTGCCCCGCGGAGCCTCGCGCTCCGCGCCCTGATTCCTACGGCCCTTGCGGAGTGCCCGCCGCGCCCGCCGCCTCTCCGGGCGACCAGGAGACGAGCCGGCCCGGGTCCACGTCGGGCTCGAGGAGCCACGCCGTCCTTCCCGCCTCGAAGCGCGCGAGCCGGGCGTCCTCCTCCGGCCCCATCGAGCGGGCCCAGAGGACCGGGGCGGTCGCGAGGTCCGCGCCGTTGAAGACCCACTCGAGGTGCGGCTGGTGTCCCGCGCCGTAACGGACGAAGACGAGGTGCCGTCCGCCGCGCCCCCGGAGGTCCGCCTCGATCGCCCCGCGCGTGAACCCGGCGTAGCGGATCGTCGAGTACCACGCGGGAGGCCACGCGGCGACGCGTATGCCGAGAGCCGGGGCCGAGACGCGGGCGGCGAACGAGATGGCGACGGTCGCGACGACGGCCAGGACGGGTCCGGCCGCCGGCCGGCCGAGCCTTCGCGCGAGGGCCCTCAGCCGGCGAAGCCCCTCGACGGCCGCGATCCAGAGCGCCGCCGATGCCGGCGCGGCGTAGTGCGGGACGATCCACCACGAGACGAGCAGGAACGTGGCGAGCGACCCGAGGAGCGTGAGCGAGACGATTCGGTTCCGCCTGCGGCGGAGCACCGCGGGAAGGAAGAGGACGCACGGGAGGAGCGCGGGGCCGACGAAGAAGGTGAAGAGCGGAACGAGCTTGCGGCCCATCGCGGCGAGGTCCCGCACAGGGCCCCGTCCGATCGAGAACCGGCCGAAGTTCTCGGGCTCCCACCGGGTGTAGAAGTCGCGCAGCACCTGGTGCCGGTACCCCGGGACGGGACGCTCCGCCTGCCCGACGAGATGCCGCGACACCGCGTACGTCTCCCGCTGGAGGGAGTAGGGGAAGTGCCGGGCCGAGCCGGTGACGGCGGAGTTGGAGGCCGCGACGAACGCGAGCGCGGCCCCGAGGAGGAGTCCCGCGGGCAGGACGACCTTCGCGACGACGGCCTTCCGGCAGGATCCCTCGCGCGGCGCGACGAGTCGCGCGAGGACGAGTCCCGCGGCCGGCAAGGCGACACCGAGCCCCTCGAACGGGCGGGTCACCAGGAGGAGCGCCGCCCCCGTACCGAGGGCCAGCCCGGCAGGAGCCGCCTTCCCGCGGACGAGCCTCCCCGCGCCTCCGAGGACGAGGGCCCCGCCTGTCGCCGCGAGCGCACCGCCCCAGTAGCTCCAGCTCCAGTACGAGAGGATCCCGAGACGGAACGCGAAGAGGAGACCGCCGAAGAGGGCCCAGCGGGACGGGGCGAAAGCCCGTGCGGCCCAGCAGACGGCGGCCCCGGCCGCCGCGACCGAGATCCAGACGGCGACGACCGGGGGGAGCCCCGCGGCGAGGGCCCCCGCGAGGAGCAGGCCCTGCCCGGGCGGGTGCATCGCCATGTACGTCGGCTGCTGGAGGACGTGGAAGGTCTCGAAGTGGGTCCAGAGCGGATGGGGCGGATTCGTCAGCCGGCCGAGGGCGAAGGTCTCGGCCGCGAGGAGGTTTCCGAACTCGTCGTGGACGTTCGGCTCCGGGATGCCGAAGAGCGGCAGGGCCAGGAGCTGCCCCGCCAGCGTCGCGAGGAAGACGACCGCCTCCGCGGCGGGAAATCGTGAGACGCGCTCGAGGCGATCGTCTCCGCCTCGGGTGATTCCGAAACGACGCCGCCGGGGAAGGAACGCGAGGGCGAAGGCCGCCGCCGCGACGACGGCCTCGAACCCGAGGAGAAGCCACGGCGAGCCTGCGACGCTCAGCGGCGGGTTCGTGGGGATCGGCCTCCGCCCGTCATGACACCCATCCTACCGGGATCCGGGCGCCGCGCCCGCGAGCGGGCCGGCGCCTCTCGGCCCCCGCGCCTCGCCTCACTCGTACCGCAGCGCCTCGATCGGATCGAGTCGACTCGCCTTGAGCGCCGGGTAGAAGCCGAACGTGACGCCGATGAGCGCCGAGAAGAGGAACGCGAGGGAGACCGAGCTCGTGCTGACGAGGACCGGCCAGCCGGCGAACTGGGCGACGGCCTTCTGGATGCCGACGCCGAGCGCGATGCCGAGGATTCCCCCCGCCAGCGCGAGGACGACCGCCTCCACGAGGAACTGCGCCCGGATGTCGGCTCCCTTCGCGCCGATCGCCATCCTCACGCCGATCTCCCGCGTCCGCTCCGTCACCGACACGAGCATGATGTTCATGATCCCGATCCCGCCGACGAGGAGCGAGACGCCGGCGATCGACCAGAGGAGGACGGCCATCGTCCGCGCCTGCTGCTCGGCCTGCTGGAGCATCTCGGTCTGCGACCGGATCATGAAGTCGTCTTCCTGGCCCGCCGCCTTGTTGATCTTGTGCCGCTGCCGGAGGAGGGCGCTGATCTCCTCCTGGGCGCGCGCGACGAGCTCGGGCGTGGAGACGGCGGTCATGATCATTCCCACCGCGGTCGTCCCCATGAGCTTCTTGCGAACCGTCTGGTAGGGGGCGATGACCGTGTCGTCCTGGTCCTGGCCCATCATCGAGCCCCCCTTCGACTCGAGGACGCCCACGACGCGGAACGGGATGTTCTTGATCCGGATCATCTTCCCGACCGGGTCCTCGTCGCCGAAGAGCGTCGTCGCCACGGTCCGGCCGAGGACGCAGACCTTCGCCGCGGCCCGGTTGTCGGCGTCGGTGAAGAACTGCCCCTCGGCGACGTTCCAGGAGCGGATCGCCGGCCAGTCGACCTCGCCCCCCTGGATCGACGTCGACCAGTTCTGGTTCCCGTAGACGACCTGCGCGACCGTCCGGATCGACGCCGAGACGTACGAGACCGTCGTCACTTCCTGGCGGATCGCGTCGACGTCCTGCTCGGAGAGCTTCGAGTTCGAGCCCCAGCCCGAGCGTGCCCCGGAGGAGGTCGTCGTCCCGGGGAAGATCATCAGGAAGTTCGTCCCGAGCGACTGGAGCTGCGATTCCGCCTGGACGCGCGCCCCCTCGCCGATGCCGATCGTCGCGACGACGCAGGCGACGCCGATGATGATCCCGAGCGCGGTGAGAAGCGACCGGAGCTTGTTTCGGCCCATCGCCCGGAAGGCCACCTTGAGGATGTTCGTCGACTTCGTCATCGCGGCCCCTGCACCATCCGGCGTTTCGCCACCTGCTCGTCCGAGACGATTCGCCCGTCGCGGAACGCCACGACCCGCCGGGCGTACTCGGCGATGTCGTGCTCGTGGGTGATCAGGACGACGGTCTTCCCCTCCTCGTTGAGGCGCTGGAATATTCCCATCACCTCGTCGGAGGTCTTCGAGTCGAGGTTCCCCGTCGGCTCGTCGGCGAGGAGGATCGCCGGGTCGTTCACGAGGGCCCGCGCGATCGCGACGCGCTGCTGCTGCCCGCCCGAGAGCTGGGCGGGCGTGTGGTCCCACCGCTCTCCCAGTCCGACCCGCTCGAGGCTCGCCCGCGCCTTCACGAGCTGCCCGGCGTCGCTGAGCTTGTGCTTCTTCGAGTAGAGGAGGGGAAGCTCGACGTTCTCGAGCGCGGAGGTCCTCGAGAGGAGGTTGAAGCTCTGGAAGACGAACCCGATCTTGTCGTTTCGGATCCCGGCACGGGCGTCGCGGTCGAGCGTCGAGACGTCGGTTCCCTCGAGGACGTAGCTCCCCGCGGTCGGCCGGTCGAGGCACCCGACGATGTTCATGAACGTCGACTTGCCGGACCCCGAGGGGCCCATCACCGCGAGGAACTCGCCGGGCGCCACGTCGAGCGTCACCCCGTCGAGGGCGCGCACCTCCGTCTCCCCCATCTTGTAGACGCGGGTCAGGTCCCGGATCCGGATCACCGGCTCGGTCACGCTCGCTCCCACCCCTACATCCGGCCCATGCCGGGGCCCCGGCCGCCGCCCTGCCCGCTGTTCGACATCGCCTTGATCGTCGCGAGGCCGAGGACGACCTCGTCACCGTCCTTCAGCTGGTCGGTCTCGACCGCCGTGACGTTCCCGTCGGTGATCGAGGTCCTGACGTGAATCGCCTTCAGCTTGCCGCTCGGGAGCTCGACGTAGAGGTCGGCCTCGCGCGCGCCGCCCGCTCGTCCGCCGCCGGGACGGCCGGACCACCCGCCCGCGCCGGCGGCGCT
>CAZNSS010000286.1:0-5533 GCA_964575465.1 uncultured Holophagales bacterium
CGCGCACGTGAGGTTCCTCGCCTCGCCGGCGCTGGCGGGACGTGGCATCGGCAGCGCCGGCCTCGACGCGGCTCTCGAGTACGCCGCCGCCCAGCTCGCCCTCGCCGGCGTCGAGCCGTTCGCGGGCCCGGACGCCGCCGGCAAGGTGCGGAGCTGGTTCCAGCCGGTCCCGATGCGCGAGATCCGCGAGCCGGGGGGCTCCGTCGAGCTCGAGCGCCGGAGCGGGGAGACGAAGGAGAGCCGGGTGTTCCGCTCCGGCGTCGACGTCGTCGTGCCGGTGCAGCCGGCGCGGAGCGTCACGGCGCCGGTCGTCTTCGCCGGGTTCGGTATCCGCGAAACGTCGCCCTCGCGGGACGACTACAGGGGCCTCGACGTGAAGGGGAAGGTCGTCGTCCTGCGCGAGGGGCTCCCGGCGGGAGAGGCGTGGCGGACGAAGGCGCTCGCCGCCCGCTGGGCCGACGGAGACGCGGAGGAGCGCTGGGCGAAAAAGGTTGAGACGGCGAAGGCGCTCGGCGCGGTCGGCGTTCTCGCCGTGGAGGGAGAGGAGTGGACGGAGCGGCTCACCGGGAAGGAGAAGCCGGAGACGTTTGCCTTCCGCTCCGTCGAGGAAGGGCCGAACGGGGCGCCGCTCCTCGTACGCTGCGCGCCGGCCGTCCTCGAGGCGCTGCTGGGCGCGCCGCCGAAGCCCGAGGAAGCGCCCCGTGCGCTGCCCGGCGTCTTCGCGACGCTTCGCGCGACCTCGGTCGAGCACCTCGGCCTGACGCGGAACGTCGTCGGCGTCCTCCCCGGGAGCGACCCGGCGCTGAAGGACGAGGCCGTCGTCCTCGGCGCGCACGCGGACCACCTGGGGCGTGTCGACGGAGTCGTCCACCCCGGCGCGGACGACAACGCCTCCGGCACGGCCGCGATCCTCGAGATCGCGCGCGCGTTCGCTTCCGCCCCCGTCCGCCCGAAGCGGACGCTCGTCTTCGCCGTCTGGACGGGGGAGGAGGAGGACAAGATCGGCTCGGCGCACTGGGTGCGCCACCCGCTCTGGCCCCTCGAGAAGACGGTCGCCTACCTGAACTTCGACATGATCGCCCACCCCTGGCTCGCGGAGGAGATCCGGACCCTCGTGACCGAGGCGGGCCTTCCGGACGCCGAGGGAATCCTCGCGCGGACGAGGCCGGAGGAGTTCATCGAGCCGGGAGTGGCGACCTTCGCGCCGCAGCTCGGACCTCTCCTCGCGCGCGCGGGGCGGACGACGGGCCTCACGCTCCACCTCGACTGGACCGAAGGGGTGCACGGCGGGAGCGACTACAAGGCCTTCGCGCGGGCCCGGGTGCCGTTCGTCCGCTTTTTCGGGAACTTCCACCCCGCGTACCACGAGCCGGGGGACACGGCCGAGTCGATCGACCCGGCCCAGGTGCGGCGCGTCGCCCGCCTGGGGCTCGCGACCGCCTGGCTCATCGCGGACCGCTGAGGAAAGGGCCCGGTTCCCGCCGGGCCCGCCGCGTCAGTTCCCCTTCTGGCCGAAAAGGCGCCGGAAGTAGGAGGCTTCCGGGGGGCAGCTGCAACGTTCGTCCTTCGGGACGTTCGCGAGGGCCTCCTCGACGTGGCGGCCGCAGCCGGCCCAGGTGGGTTTCCCGCATCTCTGGCATCGGGTGGGATGGCACATAATAGATAACTATATCCACATATAGTAGCGCTTGTCAAGCGCCGTAGAATGGATGCTCTCCCCCCCTGTCCCCACCCGTCCTGCTGGAGGAGACCGAGATGAGAATCCGTTCCGTCGTCCTCGTGGCTCTCCTGGCCCCCGCGACCGTCCTCGGCGTCAAGCCCGACAAGGCCGGCTGCAAGGACCACCCGCTCTTCCCGACCCGGATGCCGAACTACCGGATCGAAACCTGCGAGGTGAAGGAGTTCGAGTCCTGGCCGTTCAAGCTGCAGAAGGGCAAGACGCATGCGGTCGAGGGAAAGTACACGTCCATCACGTATGCGGTCGACGACCGGAAGGACGACCAGACCGGCGTCGCGGTCGTCCGCAACTACGAGAACGCCCTGAAGAAGATCGGCGGGACGGTCGCCGACTCCGTCCCGAACTGGTGGGTCAACGGATCCGTCGTCGTCGACGGCAGGGAGGTCTGGGCCGAGGCCGAGAGGGGCAACGGCAAGATCTGGCTACGGATCGTCGAGAAGCAGGCGATGACCCAGCACGTCGTCGCCGACGCGGCCTCCTTCCGGGACGGCCTGAAGGCGAACGGGCACATCGCCGTCGAGGGGATCTACTTCGACACCGGGAAAGCCATCGTCAAGCCAGAGTCGACGCCGGCGCTCCAGGAGGTCGCGAAGCTCCTCGCGGCCGACCCGGCGCTGAAGCTCTGGGTCGTGGGCCACACGGATTCCGTCGGACAGATCGACGCGAACATGGCGCTCGCGAAGGCCCGGGCCGAGGCCGTCGCCGCGGCTCTCGTGTCGGCCCACGGCGTCGCCGCCGGCCGGCTGAAGGGCTACGGCGTCGGCCCGCTCGCCCCGGTCGCCTCGAACGACGGCGAGGACGGCCGGGCGAAGAACCGGCGCGTCGAGCTCGTGAAGCAGTGACCGGATCGGCCCGGCGAGGGAGGATCAGCCGGCGTCCCGGGTTGCCGGCGGCGGCTCCGTCGGGATGCTGAACGAGAAGACCGCGCCGGGGCCGGCTTTCTCGAGCCGGATCCGGCCGCCGTTCGCCTCCACCGCGAGGCGGCAGAAGGCGAGCCCGAGGCCGACGCCGCGCCCCGCGCGGCGCCCCGACGCGAACTTCTGAAAGAGACGCGGCCCCATCTCCTCCTCGACCCCGGGTCCCGAGTCGTGGACGCGCACCTCGACGGAGCCGCGGCCCGCGCGGGCCGAGACCCTCACGGGCCCCGCGCCCGGCGGGCTGAACTTGATCGCGTTGCCGACGAGGTTCTCCAGGACCCGCGCGATCAGGTCGCGGTCCACGAAGACCGTCGGCAGGTCGTCCGGGACCTCCGCCAGGAGCTCCACGCCCTTCGCCTCGGCCCGGGGGGCGGACAGGCGGAGGACTTCCGGGATCAGGGCGCCGAGAGAGGTCGCGGCGGGGCGGACGGGGAGCGCCCCTTCCTCGAGCTTCGCCAGGTCCAGGATCTCCTGGATCAGGCCGTCCTGCCTCTTCGCGTTCCTCTCGGCCGTCTCGACGAGCTTCCGTCCGAGCTCGGAGAGGCCCGGGGCGTCCCGCAGGAGCTCGAGCGAGCCCATGATGCTGACGACGGGGTTCCGGAGATCGTGGACGAGGGTCCTCGTCAGCTCCTCTCGGGCGCGGAGGAGCGCCACGTTCCCGAGGCCGAGTCCGATCGCCTCGCCGAGGGCCTCGGAGAGGGCGATGTCGGACCGGCCGAAGGCCCGGGGGCGCGGGCTCCCGAACGCGAGGACGCCGAGCGTGCGGTCCCGGTGCTTCAGGGGAACGGCGAGGTGGCTCCGGGAAGCCTCCGCGGGAGAGCCCGGAGCGGACGCGTCGTCGAGGACCTGGGTCCTTCCGGTCGCGAAGGCGCGCCCGAGGATCCCGTCGCCGGCCTCGAACCACCTCCCGGACGAAGTCGCCCCGGGGCCGTGGAGATGAAAGCGCTCGGACTCGTCCGGCAGCGCGACGACGACCACGGACTCGGGCCACGCCCGGCCGATCGCCTCGGCCGCGCCGCCGGCGATCTCCTCGGCGACGGACCCGCGGGCGGAGATGTCGAGGACCTCGTTGAGGAGGTCCTTCTGGCGGGTCGCCCTCAGTCGCGCGTCGGCGATCTGGGCGTTGCGCAGGACGAGGGCGATCTGCGCGGTCGTCGATTCGAGGAGCCGGCGCTGTTCCTCGGTGAAGTGGCCGAGCCGGGAGTGGACGAGGGTGAGGACGCCGACCAGGACGGGACCGGACTGGACCGGAGCGGACAGGGCGGACCGGATCACGTCCGCCTCCTGGGACGGCAGGGTGCGCCAGCGAGGGTCGGCGAGGACGTCGGGGACGAGCGCCGCCGTCCTTTCCCGTACGACCCAGCCGGCGAGGCCGTCCCTCAGGATCGCCTCGGCCGCGTCGGGTTCCAGGACCAGGACGGCCTCACCCTTCGTGAAGAGGCCGCGCGTGTACCCCCCCTCCTCGTCGAGCAGGAGGAGGCTCGAGCCGGTCGCTCCGGTGAGCGAGCGGACGGTCTCGACCGTCCTCTCGAGCGTGGCGTCCAGCGTCGCCCCGTCGCCCGTGACGCGAGCCACCTCGAAGAGGTTCGTCAGCAGGTCGGTCTGCGCGCGCACGACGTGCGTCAGGCGGCGGTTGGCGTTCGTCAGGAGCGAGGTCGTCCATATGACCGCGGCGAGGACGCCCACGAGCGGTCCGAGGGCGTCCAGCGCTTCCTCGAGATGGAAACCGCCGCCCTCGCGACCCGTTCCGACGAGGTACGCCCGCGACAGGAAGACGAGGGCGCCGATCGCGAGCCCGGCCGCCGTGACGAGGTCGAGAAGGCGCGAACCGCCTCCGTTGCGGCCCCGCGCGGCCGTCCAGGCCGCCGCTCCGAGGAGTGCCGCGAGGGTGCCACTCGAGAAGGCGGTGCGCCAGAGGGAGCTGGGCTCGATCCAGGTGAAGTACGCGAAGAAGGGAACCGCGACGGCGGCGACGGCGAGGGAGACCCGGCAGCCGACCGCATGGCCGTAGAAGAGGGCGATCCCCTCGAGGACGAACGCGGCCCCGAGGACGATGAGGATGTTTCCCACGACGAGCGTGAAGAGCTCAGGAATCCGGTCCCGGACGGCGAAGAGGCCTGCCCCTGCGACGAGCGCGAGGTAGCCGGAGACGTATCGTCCGAGCTGGACCGTGCCGCGCAGCTCCCTGTAGGCCAGCAGCACGGAGACGACGAGACCGAGGAAGACGAAGGCGCTCGTCAGATAGAGCGCGCGGGCATCGATCTCCGTCGGCATGTCCACCGCACATCATATCGGCCGGGGAAGGGAGCTGTCGCCTGTTGAACGATGTTTCCGTGCGGAGGGTGTCGATCGGGTGGAAGGCCGGGGCCTTGCGTATCGGGTGGAAGCCGGAGACGGAGCCGATACCGGCCGAGACGGCGAGAGCGACGCCGGGCGCGGTTCCGCCTACTTCGCCGGGGCCGCCGCCCCCGCGCTCCGGTCGTATACCCAGCGGAGCGTCCGGGGCTCCTCGGAGCCGTGCGCGGGAAGCTGGACGGTCTGGACGAGGCGGCCGCTGCCGTCCCCGGCGGGCGCGAGCGTCTCGCGAAGGGCAGGGCGGTCGGGGGCCGTCGTCGAGACGACGAGGACCGTGCCCTCCCACGCGGCCGTCTCGGTCACGGTTCCCTTTCCGCGCTGCCTCTCGACGGCCGTGCCGTCGGCGGTCAGGATTCGCACCTCCCGGCTGTCCGCGGCGATCCTCACCTCCGTCCCCTGGACGGCGATGCGGAGGACGTCGGCCCCGCCGGGAGGCCCGGACCTGTCGCCCTTCGGGGGAGGGCCGTCGGGCCGGCCGCCGCGCCCGCCGCTCCTCTCGCCTCCCGGCGGGGGGCCGCCTCCC
>CAZNSS010000287.1:0-5509 GCA_964575465.1 uncultured Holophagales bacterium
GGCCACGAGAACCTCCCGGCGGCCTTCCCACGGGGGGCGGGGGGGGGGGGGGGGATCGACGGCAGGGGGGCCGGCCGTCGCCGTCCGCGCGAGCGCCCGCCTTCCCGCTTCGCCGAAGTGCGTCTCGAAGTAGCGCCGCTCCGACTCGTGGAACCACGCCTCGGCGCGCGGCTCCCTTCGCGCGCTCTGCGCGTATCGGTGGACGACGCGCGCCCCCCCGGCGAAGAGGACGCGCCCTCCGGCTGCGCGGAGCCTGCGCTGCCAGTCGTTCTCCTCGTAGTAGAGGCGGTACTTCTCGTCGAAGGGGCCGACCCGCTCGAACGTGCCGCGCGTGGTGGCCATCAGGGCTCCCGAGATGCCCGTCACCTCCGCCGTGCGCCCCTCCCTCACGATCGCCTCCCGGCCGAGGGCGCGCCGGACCTCGCGGCGGAAGAGGCGCGGCGCGCTCCGGGGGTCGAGGGCGAGGACGCGCCGGACGAGCTCGGCCGGCCAGGGCTCCTCGGCGGGCGGGAGGAGCAGGGTTGCCCCGTCGTCCCAGAAGAGGACGGGGCCCGCGAGCACGGGCGCCGAACCGCGGACGGCTTCTGCAAGTGCGGCAACAGACCCCGGCAGGAAGACGACGTCGGGGTTGGAGAGGACGAGGAGCTCCCCTCGCGACGCGGAGACACCGGCGTTGAGCCCACCGGCGTAGCCGAGGTTCATCGCCGGGCACACCACGCGCTCGCAGACCTCGCCGAGGCTCCGCGCTTCCTCGGGGTCTTCCGAGTTCACGACCGCGACGACCTCCGCGTCGAGGGCTGCCTCCCGCGCCCGTTCGCGGAACGACGCGGCCGCCTGCGCGGCGAGGCCCGCGCTCCGGTACGAGACGAGGATTGCTGAAATCATGGGTGCTAGACTCGCCGCCGTCGTGGCTCTCTCCTTCCGGCCCGCTGAGCCTGGCGACAGACCCGGCATCCTCTCGCTCTTCCGGGTGGCGTTCAAGTCCGAGCCCGACGCCGCCGACTGGCGCTGGAAGTACGACGAGAACCCGAGACGAGCCGTCTCCGTCGTCGCCGAGGACGCGGGGAGCGTCGTCGGGTTCTTCGGTGCGGTCGGGACCCGGTACCGGGGGGCGGCCGGAGACCTTCCCGGCACGTCGGCCGTCGACGTCATGACCGATCCCCGCGCCCGCTCGCTGGGGAAGACGGCCCTCTTCAAGGAGCTCGGGGACGCGTTCCGGAAGGTGAACGGCGAGGCCGGGATCCCGTTCGACTTCGGGTTTCCCCACGAGAGGGCCCGGAAGATCGAGGAGCGCCTCCTCGGCTGCGTGACGATCGAGCCGTGCGGGGAGCTCGGCCTCCCGCTGGCTGCCCCGTCTCTCCTCGGGCGGCTCCGGCGGAGCTTCCTCCGGCTGAGCGAGGGCCCCCGTCTCGGCTCGGCGTACGCGGCGTTCGCCGAAGCGCTGCACGACCGGGCCGGCTGGAGGACCGATCGGTCCGCCGACGTGATGGCCTGGCGCCTTTCCCGTCCGGGCTTTTCGTACCGGACCTTCCAGCTCCTCGACCTTCGCGGACGCGTCCGGGGCCTCGCCGTGACCTCCATTCGGGACGGCCGGGCTCTTCTCCTCGAGCTGCAGGTCGCGGACGAAGCGTCGTCGGACCTCCCGGACCTCGTCGGCGCCGTGAAGGAAGCGCTGCGGGGGGGGCCGGGAGTGCGGCTCGTCGTCCGCGCGCCCCGGGACGGGCGGATCGCCCGCAGGCTCCGCGAGGAGCTCGGGTTCGCCGAGGAGGCGTCCGACACCGTGCTCCTCGTCAGGCCCTTCGATCCTTCGTTCGACGTCCTCGCAGCGGGGCGCTCCTTCGACTACCGCTTCCTCGACCACGACGTCTTCTGATGCGGCGGCCCGCTCGCCTAACATCCGTCTCCGGCCCGAAATGACCGAGCACGCCCTCGCGTTCCGCGACATCACCAAGCACTACCGCGTCTACCCGCGCCCCGTCGACCGCCTCCTCGAGGCGCTCACGGGCCGCGCGCGCCACGCGAGGGTCGTCGCGCTCGACGGCGTCTCCGGGGAGCTCGCGCGCGGAGAGGTCATGGGTCTCGTCGGGGAGAACGGCTCCGGCAAGAGCACGCTGCTGAAGATCCTCGCCGGCACCGCGCCGCCGACCTCCGGCGAGTTCACGGTCCGGGGCCGCATCACCTCCATCCTGGAGCTCGGGGCCTCCTTCCACCCGGAGGTTTCCGGCCGCCAGAACGCGGTCCTCCAGGCGGCGCTCACGGGCCTTTCGCGCTCGGAGATCGACCAGGCCCTGCCGGAGATCGAGGCGTTCGCCGAGCTCGGGAGCTTCTTCGACCGGTCCGTGAGGACCTACTCGTCCGGCATGTCGATGAGGCTCGCCTTCGCCGTGGCGACGGCGGTCCTCCCGGACGTCGTGATCCTCGACGAGGCGCTCGCCGTGGGCGACGCGCGGTTCCAGAAGAAGTGCATCGACCGGATCTTCGAGCTCAAGACCTCCGGGCGGACGATCTTCTTCTGCAGCCACGCCCTGTACTACATCTCCACGTTCTGCGATCGCGCCCTCTGGTTGCGCGACGGCTCCGTGGCGGCCTCCGGCGAGGCACAGCAGGTGGTCCTCGAATACGAGCGCTTCCTCGCGGGCAAGGACAAGCCCGCGTCCGCGGCCCCCGCCGTTCCGACGGGCACGGGCACGCACGCCCGGATCCTCGCCGCCCGGGTCCTCGGTGCGGGCGGCGTCCCGCGATCCGAGTTCGCCCCCGGCGATCCGTTTGCGGTCGAGATCGACATCGCCGTGGACGAGCCGTCCCGACCCGTGCAGGTGCTCGCCGCGATCTCGACGCCGGACAACGTCGTCTGCTTCTCCGCCGACTCCCGGCTCGACGGTACGGGGCCCTTCGTCGGGCGCGACCGTCACCGGGTGAGGATCGACGTCCCGAAGCTGCCGCTCGGAAAGGGCGAGTTCGTCGTCTTCTCCTACGTCGGTGACGAACGCTCCCTGACCCTCTACGACGCCAGGAGCGACCTGGTGTTCCGGGTGGAGTCTCCCGTCTGGAAGGCGGGACTGATGAACGTCGAAGCCTCCTGGAGCGTCGGCGACGTCCCGGACCTTCCGCCGGGGGGCTGACACCCCGGCACCGCCGGCGTTCGGCTTCTCCGGCGGCCGGAAGACCGCCCCCGGGCTTCCCGGGCCGGCCTACTTCCTCACGCGCGCGAGGGTGTCCCGGAAGGCCGGGAGGGTGTCCTCGAACTCCCGGAACCCGGCCTCGAGGACCTGTCGCTTCGCGGTCGGGAGATCGCAGTAGAACCAGGTGCCGAGGGGCTTCTCCCGGTACTGCTCGACGTCCTCGAGGTCGACACCGTCGAGCGAACCCGCCGGCGCCAGCTGGCGGTACCTGTCCCAGTTCGGGAACATGAGGAGCGCCTGGCCGCCCGGCCGGAGAACCCGGTGGATGCTCCGGAGGTAGCCCTCGACGGAACTGTTCGAGAGGTGGCAGAACACCCCGAAGCTCCAGACGAAGTCGATCGAACCGTCCTCGATGCCGGCGCAGGAGGTGTCGCCGACGGCGACCTGAACGTACCGGATCTTCGCGTGCCCCTCGAAGAGGGGTGGCGGCGGGAGGAGGTCCAGCGCGAGGACGTCCCGGAAGCGGGGGGCGAGAAACTGCAGGGTCCAGTAGCCGTTGCCACACCCGATCTCGAGGCAGCGCCCGTTCGCGTCGCGATGGGCCTC
Source organism: uncultured Holophagales bacterium (assembly GCA_964575465.1). Classification (GTDB taxonomy): domain Bacteria; phylum Acidobacteriota; class Thermoanaerobaculia; order UBA5066; family UBA5066; genus UBA5066. The sequence continues at coordinate 3,729 of CAZNSS010000287.1, forward strand.
GAGGACGACCTCGATCTCGTCCCTGTAGTCGTACCCCTCGCCGAAAGGCTCCTGGTAGCCCTCCGGTCCGCACAGGTGGAGAAACTCGGATCGCGTGAAATCCATCTGACGCCCCGATCTTACCGGTTCGGCCCCGGTCCTCCGGCCTGCCCCGCGAGCCCTCGCCGCCCCGCTCAGTCGAGCGTGAACGTCGACCGCCAGTCGGCCGACTCGACGTACTCCGGCTGCTCCTCGCGAAGCAGGACGTGGTTCTCGAGGACGAGCGCATCCATCGACGTCCTCATGAAGCAGCGCCACGCGTCTTCCGGCGTGCAGACGATCGGCTCCCCGCGGACGTTGAAGGACGTGTTGACGACGACCGGGCAGCCGGTCCGCTCGCGGAACGCGGAGAGGATGGCGTGGTAGAGCGGGCTCGTCTCGCGCCGCACGGTCTGCAGGCGGGCCGAGTAGTCGACGTGGGTGACCGCGGGGATCGAGGACCGCGGGACGTTGAGCTTCTCGATGCCCCAGAGCCCCCGCTCCGCCTCGCTCATCTCGCGCCTGAGCTCGCGCCTCACGTCGGCCGTCAGGAGCATGTAGGGCGAGTCGCCGTCGTGCTCGAACCACTTCGAGACGTCCTCGCGCAGCACCGACGGCGCGAACGGCCGGAACGACTCGCGGAACTTGATCTTCAGGTTCATGACGGACTGCATCTTCGGCGAGCGCGGGTCGCCCAGGATGCTCCGCCCGCCGAGCGCGCGGGGACCGAACTCCATGCGCCCCTGGAGGAGCCCCACGACCTTCTCCTCCGCGAGGAGGGCGGCGACGGTCGCCGGCAGCTCCTGGGCGTCGACGGTTCGGAACGGCAGGCCGCGCTCTCCCAGCCAGGCGGCGATCTCCTCCGACGAGTACGACGGCCCGAGGTACGCGCCCTTCATCCCGTCGGCGTAGGAGGGGAGAGCGCCGCCGTCCCCGACGGGCGTCCACGTCCCGAGCCGCTCCGGGCTCCGCCTCGGCCCGCCCATCCGGCGGTGCCAGACGGAGAGCGCCGCGCCGACCGCGCCCCCCGCGTCGCCCGCCGCGGGCTGGACCCAGAGGTCGTCGAAGACCCGCTCGCGGTGGAGCGCGCCGTTGGCGACGCAGTTGAGCGCCACTCCCCCGGCCAGGCAGAGGTACCGGGCGCCCGTGAGCTCCCGCGCGTGGCGGGCCATCTTCACGACGATCTCCTCGGTGACGGCCTGGATCGAGGCCGCGAGGTCCATCTCGCGCTGGGTCAGGAGCGACTCGGCGGCGCGGGCCGGCCCTCCGAGGAGTCTCTCGAAGGCGCGTCCCGTCATCGTCAGGCCGTGCGCGAACTCGAACTTGTCGAGGTCGAGGCGGATGGAGCCGTCCTCGTGGACCTCGACGAGCTCTCTCCGGATCAGGTCGGCGAACCGCGGCTCCCCGTAGGGCGCGAGGCCCATCAGCTTGTACTCGCCGCTGTTCACCTTGAAGCCGCAGAAGTACGTGAACGCGGAGTAGAGGAGGCCGACGGAGTGCGGGAAGCGGAGCTCGAGGAGCATGTCGAGCGACGCGCCCTTCCCGTGACCGATCGAGGACGTCGCCCACTCCCCGACGCCGTCCATCGTCAGGACCGCGGCCTCCTCGAACGGCGAGGGGAAAAAGGCCGACGCCGCGTGCGACTCGTGGTGCTCCGCGAAGAGGATCTCCCCCGCGAAGCCGAGCTCCTCCCGGATCCGCTCCTTCATCCAGAGCTTCTCGCGCATCCAGAGGGGCATCGCCGCGAGGAACGACCGGAAGCC
>CAZNSS010000288.1:0-5497 GCA_964575465.1 uncultured Holophagales bacterium
GCGGGCCCGCCCGGAGCCGGCCGAGGTGACCGTCGGCACGCGCGTCGTCGCGACGTTCCGCGCCGAGCTCTTCGCCCGGCCCCCGGAAGTCCGGGCCCGCGAAGCTCAGCGGACGCTCGACGAGATCGTCCGCGAGGGCGGCCTCGGAGAGGTCCACCAGAGGATCGAGGGCGACGCGCGCCTCTTCCTCGTCGGGTCCCGGATGGTCTTCGCCCTCGTCCCTGCGGACCTCGATCCGGGGACCGGCGAGACGATCGACGCCGCCGCGGAGGCGGTCGCGAAGAGCCTCGCGCAGGGGCTCTCCGAGATGCGCGAGGGTCGCAGCGGGAAGGTCCTCCTGGCCGCGGTCGTCGGGAGCCTCGTGGCGACCGCCCTCCTCCTCCTCCTCCTTGCCGCCCTGCGCCTCCTCCGGCGGCTCCTCGAGGCGCGGCTCGTCGCCCTGACCGAGCGGCTCGCGGCGCGACTGCAGGCCGGAGGGAAGGGCTTCGTGCCGCTCCTCTGGCTGACCGAGGCCGTGACCTGGGCCGTTCGCATCGCCATCGTCGCGGCGGACTTCTTCGTCGCCTACCTCTGGCTCGCGTACGTCCTGAGACGGTTCCCCTGGACCCGCCCCTGGGGAGAGGAGCTCGGGCTCTTCCTCGCCTCCACGGCGCGGGCCATCGGAAAGGGTGCCCTCCGCCAGCTCCCGGACCTCTTCCTCGTCGTCGTCATCGCGCTCCTCACGCGCTTCCTCGTGAAGCTCTCGGGCGCTTTCTTCGACGCGGTCGAGGCGGGGCGGATCAAGGTCTCCCCGGCCCTCGCCGAGACGACGAAGCCGACGCGCCGGATCGTCGCGGCGGTCCTCTGGATCTTCGCCCTCATCATGGCGTACCCCTACCTCCCCGGGAGCGGGACGGAGGCGTTCAAGGGGGTCAGCGTCGTCCTCGGCGTCATGATCTCGCTCGGCTCGACGACGATCGTGGGCCAGGTCTTCAGCGGCTTCATGCTCCTCTACGCCCGCGTCTTCAAGGTGGGGGACTTCGTCCGCATCGGCGACGTCGAGGGGACGGTCGAGGCCCAGGGGCTCTTCACGACCAAGGTCACGACGCCCTGGAACGACGAGATGGCGATCCCGAACGCCGTCGTCGCGGGGGCGATCCTGAGGAACTACTCGCGGTCGAGGAGCCCGGGCGGGCCGCTCCTCTCGACCCGGGTCACGATCGGCTACGACGTCCCGTGGCGGCAGGTGGAGGGCCTCCTCCTCCTCGCGGCGGAGCGGACGGAGGGGCTGAAGAAGGACCCCGCACCGTTCGTCCGTCACTGGTCGCTCGCCGACTTCTACGTCGAGTACGAGCTGAATGCGGCCATCGAGCGGCCGGGGGACCGGATCGCCGTCCTCACCGCCCTCCACGCGAACATCCAGGACGCGTTCAACGAGCACGGCGTCCAGATCATGTCGCCCCATTACCTGGGCGATCCGCGGGAGCCCAAGGTGGTCCCGCCCGGCGAATGGGCTCCGCCCCCCTCGCGTCGCCGCGGAAGCTGACCGGATTGCGCCGGCGTATCGGATTTCGGCAGCCGGGCGCGCCCGAAAGGGGCGTCCGGCGGGGCACCCGCGAGAGGTATTCTTTGGATCCTGAACCTGGATCCGCAACAGGAGGAGCCCGATGAAACTGTCCCGTCTCGCAACGCTGGCGTTCGCGGTCGCCGCTTTCGGCTGCTCGACGCTGGAGATCAACACCGACTATGCCCCCGGGACCGACTTCTCGAAATACAAGACGTTCACGCTCAAGGAAGGGAAGCCCCCGAAGAACCAGATCGCCGCCGATCGGGTGAAAGCCGCGCTGACCTCCACGCTCGAGGGGAAGGGCTTCAAGTCGGCTCCGGAGGGCGGCGACCTTGCCGTGTTCCTCCACTTCCAGGCCGGCAAGGACACGCAGATCAACACGACGGGCTACGGCTACGGCGGCTGGGGCGGCTGGCGCTGGGGCGGGTACGGCGGCATGCAGACGACGACGGTCCAGGAGATCCCGACCGGGACGCTCGTCGTCGACATCGTCGACGGCAAGACGACCAACGCCATCTGGCGCGGGATCGCAAAGGACCAGATCTCGACCTCGGCGACGCCCGAAGAGAGGGAGCAGAAGGTCCGCGAGGTCCTCGCGAAGCTCTTCGAGAACTTCCCGCCGAAGTGACCCTGGCGACCGGGCCCGCCCTCCGAGGCCGGAGGGCGGGCCCGACGGTCTCCTTCGCCGACCCGCCTACAGCGGGATCCCCAGCGACAGGAAGAACGTCTCGTTCCCCCGCTCCGCGACGCCGAGGCCGAGGTAGAGCGGGCCGAGGATCGTGTCGGCCGCCCCGTAGAGGCTTCCCGCCCAGATCAGGTTCGAAGGCTTGATGTCGCTCGTCCGGTTCCAGACGTTTCCGGTCTCGAGGGTGAAGCCGACGAAGACGCCGGTCCCGAGGAGGCTCGGGAGCTTCGAGACCCGGTAGCGGGTCCCGACGCGCAGGAGGCCGGCGTACTCGCCGAAGAGCTGCCCGGTCCGGAGGCCCGAAAGCCTCATGAAGCCGCCCAGCCAGTTGAGGTCGAAGAACGGGAGCTCGGTGCCGCCGAACGGGCCGGACGCCTCGAACCCTCCGTGAAGCGTCCAGTCGCCGAAGGAGCGGGCACCGAGGCCGTTGACGGAGAACTTGTCGTAGCGGGTGTCGGCCCCGAGGAGGTCGCCGTAGACGCCGACCTCGGCCTCGGCCATCCACCCCGAGCGCGGGATTCGGACGTTGTCGAGCTGGTCGAAGCGGGCGAGCAGCACCCCGCCGGCCCGGTCCGCCGTCGCGTCGATCCAGTTGGGGGACCCGATCTCCTGCGAGAACGTGTTGCGATCCCGGACGAGGCCGAGCCGGACCTCTCCGAGCGATCCGAAGGAGACTCCGGTGTCGAGGCGCGCCTGGATCCGGGAATCGAAGTAGCGGGCGACGACGGTGTCGCCGAGGAAGATGTTCCTCGGGTAGCGATCCCACCCGAGGAACGGGGCGACGAAGAAACGCTGGCTCGTGTCGAGCGGCTGGTAGAGCTCGGTCGAGAGCGCCGTGCGGCGCCCGACCTCGACGCGGGTCTTCCAGTCGGCCCTGAGGCGGTTCAGGTGCGTCCGGTCGATGCCGACCCTCAGCCCGAACATGCTCTCGCTCGAGAACTCGGTCCCGAAGACGATGCCTGCCCGGAGCCGGGTCGGAGCCTCCGCCGCGGTCCGCGGCGCGATCGTCAGGACCCGCCGCTCCCTCGGGCCCTCGATCAGGAAGTCGACGGTCTCGTAGTCACCGAACGCGTAGACCCCCTCGAGGCTCTCGTAGAGCGTGTTCCAGTCGAGGCGGCCCGGCTTGACGCGGACCCGGTGGGACACGATGTCGGGGTCGACCCGGCCGGCCGTGTCGACGCGGAGCTCGGCGATCTCCGGCGTCTCGTCGGTGAAGAGGGCCGGATGGGCCGCTTTCCAGGCCGCGTATTCCGCGGGAGAGACCGAGAAGTCGCGGAGCCTCTCCGCCGCGGCGCGGCCCGCGGCCTCTCCCCGGTCGATCGCCTCGCCGAACCGGGGAAACCCGAGGGTCGCGATCCCCTCGAGGTCGGGGGCGATGAGGAGGTCCCGTCCGCGGAGGGTCGCGATCTGGTTCTCGACGTTCAGGCGCGTCAGGAACCCGGTCGTCTGGCCGAGGATCCCGAGGAATCCGTTGAGGTCGTCCCGTTTCGCCAGCGGGGTCGAGATGTCGACCGCGATGACGACCTCGGCTCCCATCTTCCGGACCACGTCCACGGGCAGGTTCCTCGCCACGCCGCCGTCGACGAGGAGCCGGCCCTCCCACTCGACCGCCGAGAAGAAGCCCGGGATCGCCATGCTCGCGCGGAGCGCCCGGGCGAGGTCCCCGGAGCCGAGGACGACGATCTCTCCGGTCTCGATGTCCGCCGCGACGGCGCGGTAGGGAATCGGGAGACGGTCGAAGTCGCGCACGGACGAGGCCGGCCACGTGAGCCGGCGCAGGTGGTAGCCGAGCTTCTGGCCCGCGACGAGACCGGTGGGGATGACGACCTTACCCTTCGAGAGCCCCAGCTCGGCGTTGATCAGGTAGAGAGGGTCGTCCTCCTTCCTGCGGTAGTCCCGGTCCTTCCGTCCCGGGTCGTCGGAGAGGGCGTCCTCCCAGTCGATCGTCCGGAGCTCCTCGGCCATCCGGTCGGGAGGCATGCCGATCGCGTAGAGGCCGCCGACGATCGACCCGATGCTCGTCCCGGCCACGTAGTCGACCGGGATCCGCATCTCCTCGAGCACCTTCAGGACCCCGACGAGGGCGCCCCCCCGGGCGCCTCCGCCGGCGAGGGCGAGGCCGATCCGCGGGCGCCGCGGCGCTTCGGTGCGTTCCGCCTCCTGCGGTGCTGCGAGGCCGGGACGCCCGGACAGGGAAAGGACGGCGAGAGCCAGGCTCATCCAGCGTCGTCGGATCACGATTGCCTCCCGGGCCGACAGAATAGCGGATCGGCGGCCCGCGGAGGGGCGGCCGGGAGGCCCCGGGACGGCGGAAACACGGCCTCCGGCCTGTTCCTCCGCGAGCCGGGGAGATACGATCCGCGGGTCATCGCGAGACCAAGCGAGGAGACCTGCACATGAGCACGATCGACACCATCACCGCGGCCCTCGGCAACGAGGCGAAGTCGCTCCTCGAGCACACCTGCACCGGCATCCCGAAGGCGATGCTCCACCTCCCGGGCCCCGACGTCGTCGACCGGATCTGGGCGCAGTCGGACCGCTCGATCCCCGTCCTCCGGAGCCTCCAGCAGCTCGTCGACCACGGCCGCCTCGCCGGCACCGGCTACCTCTCGATCCTCCCCGTCGACCAGGGGATCGAGCACTCCGCCGGCGCCAGCTTCGCGAAGAACCCCGTCTGCTTCGACCCGGAGGGGATCGTCAGGCTCGCGGTCGAGGGGGGCTGCAACGCCGTCGCCTCGACGCTCGGCGTCCTCGGCTCCCTGGCGCGGAAGTACGCGCACAAGATCCCGTTCCTCCTCAAGATCAACCACAACGAGTTCCTGACCTACCCGAACAAGTTCGACCAGATCATGTTTGCCCAGATCAGGCAGGCGCGGGACATGGGGTGCGTCGCCGTCGGCGCGACGATCTACTTCGGGTCGGACGCCTCGGGCCGTCAGATCGTCGAGGTCTCGCAGGCGTTCCACGCGGCGCACGAGATGGGGATGGCGACCGTCCTCTGGTGCTACCTCAGGAACAACGCCTTCAAGAAGGACAAGGACTACCACGTCTCCGCCGACCTGACCGGCCAGGCGAACCACCTCGGCGTGACGATCGAGGCGGACATCATCAAGCAGAAGCTCCCCGAGAACAACGGCGGCTACAACGTCCTCGCCTCGAAGGAGAACCCGTACGGAAAGACCGACAAGCGGGTCTACGAGGTCCTCACGACGGACCACCCGATCGACCTGACCCGCTACCAGGTCGCCAATTGCTACATGGGGCGC
>CAZNSS010000289.1:0-4181 GCA_964575465.1 uncultured Holophagales bacterium
GACGGTGCGGGCCGCGTCGAACGCGGTCGAGCCGCCGCCGATGACGACGACGTTCTTCCCGACCTCGACCTTCCGGCCGAGGTTGGCCTCGCGCAGGAACGAGACGCCGTGGAAGATCCCGGCCTTGTCCTCGCCGGGAATCTCGGCCCTGTTGGGGAACTGGGTGCCGGTCGCCACGTAGATCGCCTGGTGGCGCTCCTGCAGCTCCTCGAACTTCACGTCCCTGCCGACCTCGACGCCGGTCTGGATCTTCACGCCGACCTGCTCGACGAGGCGGGTCTCCTTCGCGAGGACCTCCTTCGGGAGGCGGTACTCGGGGATCCCGGAGGCGAGCATGCCGCCCGCGACCGGGAGCGACTCGTAGACGGTGACGCCGTAGCCGAGGCGCGCGAGGTAGTAGGCGCAGGTGAGGCCCGAAGGGCCGGCGCCGATGACGCCGATCGACTCGGCCTTCTTCGGGAAGACGAGGTCGCGGTGCGGCTCGTCGTTGGCGAAGACGTAGTCGGCGGCGTAGCGCTTGAGGTCGCAGATGGCGACGGGCTCGTCGAGCTGGGCGCGCCGGCACTTGCCTTCGCAGGGGTGCGTGCAGACGCGGCCGCAGATCGCGGGGAAGGGGTTCTCGCGGCGGACGAGGTAGTAGGCGTCGCGCGGGCGGCCCGCGGCGATGAGCGCCAGGTAGCCCGGGACGTCGACGCCCGCCGGGCAGGCGTTCTGGCAGGGGGACTTGAAGAGGTCCGCGCAGACGCCGGCGCGGCAGTACCGGTCTCGGATGTGCTCTTCGTACTCCTCGCGGAAGAGCCGGATCGTGGAGAGGACCGGGTTCCCGGCCGTCTGGCCGAGACCGCAGGTGGACGTCTCCCGGCAGTTCGCCGCGAGCTCCTCGAGGAGGTCGATGTCGCCTTCCTTCCCCTGGCCTTTCGTGATCCTCGTGAGGATCTCGAGCATCCGCTTCGTGCCGATGCGGCACGGCACGCACTTGCCGCAGCTCTCGTCCTGGACGAAGTCGAGGAAGAAGCGGGCGACGTCGACCATGCACGAGTCCTCGTCCATGACGATGAGGCCGCCCGAGCCCATGATCGTCCCGAGGTGGACGAGGGAGTCGTAGTCGATGGGGGTGTTCAGGTGCTCGCGCGTCAGGCAGCCGCCCGAGGGGCCGCCCGTCTGGGCCGCCTTGAAGCGCTTCCCCTTCGGGATGCCGCCGGCGATGTCGTGGACGACCTCGCCGAGCGTGATCCCCATCGGGACCTCGACGATGCCCGTGTTCTCGATCTTTCCGGCGAGGGCGAAGACCTTCGTCCCGCTGCTCTTCGGCGTCCCGAGCGACGCGAACCAGGCGCCGCCGTTGCGGAGGATGACGGGGACGTTCGCGAGCGTCTCGACGTTGTTGATGATCGTCGGCTTGCCGAAGATGCCCCGCTCGAAGGGGAACGGGGGCTTCTGCCGCGGCTCGCCGCGCTTGCCCTCGACGGAGTGCATGAGCGCCGTCTCCTCGCCGCAGACGAAGGCGCCGGCCCCGATCCGGATCTCGACGTCGAAGGCGAACGGGGTCCCCATGACGTTCGGTCCCAGGAGGCCCCACTCGCGCGCCTGCCGGATCGCGACCTCGAGGCGCTCGACGGCGAGCGGGTATTCCGCCCGGACGTAGACGTAGCCCTGCGAGGCGCCGATGGCGTAGCCGGCGACGAGCATCCCCTCGAGGATGGCGTGCGGGTCTCCCTCGAGGAGGGAGCGGTCCATGAAGGCGCCCGGGTCCCCTTCGTCCGCGTTGCAGACGACGATCTTCTCGGCCCCTTTCGCCTTGAAGCCCGCCTGCCACTTGGCGCCGACGGGGAAGCCGCCGCCCCCGCGGCCCCGCAGGCCCGAGGCTCGCATCTCCTGGATCACCTGCTCGCCCGTCATCCCCGCGAGGACCTTCGCGAGCGCCTGGTAGCCGTCGGAGGCGATGTACGCCTCGAGGGAGGCGTAGGGGGTCGAGCCGCAGCGCGCGGTGACGAGGCGGGTCTGGCGGTGGAAGAACTCGATGTCGGAGAGGAGCGGGACCGGCTCCTTGGTCTCCGGGTCGACCCAGCAGTGGGCCTCGACGACCTCGTGGTGGACGAGGTGCTGCTTGACGATTCCCTTCATGTGCTCGGGCTTGAGCTCGGTGTAGAGGACGCCGTCGGGCTGGACGACGAGCGTCGGACCGAGGTGGCAGGAGCCCAGGCAGCCGGTTTCGTGGACGACGGTGTCGTTCCCGAGCCCGGCGTCCTTGATCGCGGCCAGGAGCGCGTGCTTGACGGCGTGGCAGCCGGAGGAGACGCAGCCGGCGCCGGCGCAGACGAGGAGCTGGTGCTTCTTCGTCTGCTCGACGGCGCGCCAGCGGGCGGCGACGGCGTCGAGGTCGGCTTTCGAAGTGGGGCGAAGGAGGTTCGCTTCGGGAGGCATCTTTCGTCTCCTCATCCGCAGAGGGCGAGGACCCTGTTCAGCTTGTCCGGGTTGACCTGCCGAACGACGCGGTCGTTGACGAGGAGGGCCGGGGCGAGCCCGCACGCGCCGATGCAGCGCATCACCTCGAGCGTGAACTTGCCGTCGGGGGTCGTCTCGCCGACCCCGACTCCGAGCGTCTGCGAGAGGCGCTTGACGATCTCCATCCCGCCCCGGACGTAGCAGGCGGTCCCCATGCAGACGCGGATCGAGTACTCGCCGCGCGGCTTCGTCGAGAAGAACGAGTAGAAGGTCGTGACCCCCCAGACCTCCGAGACGGGGATGTCCAGCTTCTCGGCGACGATCCGCTGGACGTGGATCGGGAGGTAGCCGTAGATCCCCTGCGCGAGGTGAAGGATCTGGATGAGGCTCCCGGGCTTGTCGCGGAAGGCCTCGACGACCTCGCCGATGCGGGCGAGCTTCTCTTCCTCCGTGGCTTCGCCGCACTTGCATGAGGTGACGGGAGGGGGAGGGGGAGAGACGACCTGGACCTGCATGAAACCTCCTCAGGCCGGGCGCAGGGGCTCGCCGCGGCGGCAGCGCGCTGCGGCGGATCGGGTCGCCCGGTGGACACGAAAAAACCCGGCCGGAGCCAGGCAGACGAAGTCGAGCGGAAAGCGGCTGGTTGGAATCAAGAGGGAAGTGGCCCCCGCGCAAATCGTAGCCCTCGCCGGCATCGGTGTCGAGGAGGGGTGTTCGGAATCAGGGCACAGCGGGTCCTGTTGTTCCCGATCCGGACCGAAGGGGTACGGATGGCCTCGGCTCGCTTGCGTTCGTCGTGGGGCGGCCCGAAAGTCGCCGCGTGGAGGGAAGAGAGGGATTCGGGGGCGAGACACGGGCGGGGGACGGGGGCCGCGGGCTGCGACTCGTCTTTCTCGTCGCGCTTCTCGCCGGAGCCGCGGCGCGGGTCGCCCTCGCTTTCTTCCGGCCGCTCTGGGCCGACGAGGTCTTCACGCTCGCGCTCGCCCGGCGTCCCCTGGCCGACCTCCTCCCGTGCCTTCGGCTCGACTCCGGGCCGCCCCTCCACTACCTCGCCGCGCGCCTCGTTCTCCTCCCCTTCGCGTCTCCCGGTCCCGGCGACGTCGTCGTGCGTCTTCTCTCCGTCGCCGCATCGCTCCTCCACGTACCCGTCCTGGTCTCGATCGGCCGGCGCTGCCGTGCGCCGCGCGCGGGCGTCGTCGCCGCCGCGCTCTTCCTCGTCTTCCCCCTCGCGGTCGCGTCGGGCGCGGAGGGGCGCGGCTACGCATTGGCTTCGCTCCTGGCGCTCGCGGCCTTCGAGCGGCTCCTCGCGCTCGAGGGGTCGTCCCGGGTCTCGACGGCCCTCGTCGCGGGCCTCCTCGGGGGTGCCGCGGTCCTGACGCACTACCTGGCGCTCCTGCCGGTCGCCGGGATCCTCCTCGCCCGGTTCCTGGCGGGCGGGGCGCGCCGCCTCGTCGTCCTGTCCGGGGCTGTTGCCGCGGCGGTGGCGGCCGCGTGGCTTCCCGTCGCGATCGGCCAGCCGCGGGCTTCGATGGCGTGGGTGGAAGCCCAGCCTCTCGCCGTGCGCGCCCTGCAGTCCGCCGCGAACCTCGGGCTCGGGCTCTCCGCCCCGCCCGAGGCGGCGCTTCTCGGGCCGCTCGCCCTCGCGTTCCTCGCCTTCGCGCTCGCCGACCGTCGCGCCCGGGCGCGCGTCCCGGTGGCGGGTCCCCTCCTGGCCGGTCTCGTCCTCCTCCGCCCGC
>CAZNSS010000289.1:4191-5495 GCA_964575465.1 uncultured Holophagales bacterium
TCCTCTACAGCCGTTCGGCCCTCCTCCCCGACCGGACCGCCCTCGTCTTCCTCCCCTTCGTCGCGCTCGTCCTCGCCGAGGCCCGCGCCGTCGTCCCGGCGGCGGCGGGACCAGCCGCCGCTCTCGTCCTCGCGGCCTCCCTCCCCGGCTGGCTCCGTGCGACACCGGGAGCCCGGCTCGCCGCCACGCTCGTCCCCGAGGTCCGAGCCGGGGCGCGCGTCGTCGCGGCCGAGCTCTGGGGTCCGGAAGTCGACTACCGGCTGGAACGCGAGGGACTTCCGGACCGGGTGACGCTCTTCCCGTCGGACGTCGGGCGCCACCCCGGGTGGTACGAGGAGTCCGTCGTCGACGTCAAGCGTCTCGACGCGGAGGCCCGCGCCGCCGTCCGCGGCGCAGGAGCGAGGACGTTCTTCGTCTTTTCCGCCGCAACGAGCGCGGGACGTGCGCTGGCGAGGGAGCTGGACGTGGAGGGCGGGGCCCGCGTCGCCGACGCGGGCGTCTTCGAGGTCTGGCTCCGCTCCGGGCAGACGCGCGCACCTCGGGAGACGCCGGGCCCGCCCTGACCTTTCCCGCGAAACAGGTATCGTCGCGCCGAAAGGAGCCGACCGTGGCGATCTCCGGGCAGGAAGCTCTCGACGACCACTCCTCCACCCGCACGGGCAAGGTCGAGGTCGTCTCCCCGCGGCCGCTCGTCGCCAGGTACCGGGCATGACCTCCACCGTCCGGAGGCGGGCGAGGCCCGTGGCGTCCCGGCGTCCCGGGTCCGGGACCGGCCGACGGCCGTGAGGGCGCTCCTCGTCGTCCCGAGGCTCCCCGGGACGGGGTTCACGGGGGACCGCGTCCGCGCCGAGCTCCACCTGGAGGCGCTCGCGGCGCTGGGGGCGCGCGTCACGCTCGTCGGAGGGACCCCCGCGGGCGGGCCGATCCCGGCGGTCTCCGGCGCGGCGGAGGTGAGGGGCGTGCCGCTCCGGAAGGCCGTGCTGCCGTTCTTCCTGGCGCGGGCGGGGGCGTCGGGCTGGCCGCTCCAGACGGCTCTCTGCGACGGCCCGTGGAAGCGGGCGCTCCTCGGCTCGGGCCCGTTCGACCTCGTCGTGCTCCTCCTCGCCCGCCTCCACCCGCGCGTCGCCGCGCTCCTCCCGGAGGCGCCGCTCGTCGTCGATTACGTCGACGCCCTCTCGGAGGCGGCGCGGCAGAACGCGGCGCGCGACCCGGCGCTCTGGCGCCGCCTCTACTGGAGGCTCGAGGCGCCGCGGCTCGCGCGGGCCGAGGACGAGGCGGCCCGGCGGGCGAGGCTTCTCCTGGCG
>CAZNSS010000290.1:0-3273 GCA_964575465.1 uncultured Holophagales bacterium
CCTCGGGGTGGGCGAGGCTCACGTCCATCCCGAAGCGGGTCATCAGGCCGATGATTCCCTGCGGCACCGAGAGGGGCTTGCCGTAGCTCGGGCTGTAGGCCCAGGTCATCGCGAGCTTCTTGCCCTTCAGGCTCTCGAGGCTCCCGAAGTGCTTCTTGAGCCAGGCGAGGTCGGCCAGCGACTGCGTCGGGTGGTCGATGTCGCACTGGAGGTTCACGATCGTCGGCCGGCGGTGGAGGACGCCCTGCTTCGTCCCGTCGGTCAGGGCGTCCCCGACCTCGCGCATGTAGCTGTTCCCCTCGCCGAGGAACATGTCGTCGCGGATGCCGATCGTCTCGGTGAGGAAGCTGATCATGTTCGCCGTCTCGCGCACCGTCTCGCCGTGCGCCACCTGGCTCTTCTGCTCGTCGAGATCGGCGAGCGAGAGGCCGAGGGCGCTGGCGGCGGAGGCGAACGAGAAACGGGTCCGCGTGGAGTTGTCGCGGAAGATCGAGATCGCGAGCCCCGTGTCGAATGCCCGGTACGAGTAGCCCTCCTGGTGGAGCTGCTTGAAGGTGTCGGCGAGGGCCAGGATCGCCTTGACCTCCTCGACCGGGTGCTCCCAGGTCAGGAGAAAGTCCTTCTCGAACATGTCGGTGGAGAGGGCCTGGAAGGCGGCGAGCTTCTCTCGGATCGCGGCAGAGGTCATGTCTTTCTCCTTAATCGGAAGTCGGGTGGAGCTGTCCCCGACGCGCGTCGCCGTCGACGAGGACGTCGTCTTCGACGACGGGCTCCCCGTGGACGAGGACGTGGCGCAGGGTGAGGGTCGAGGTGAATCCCGGGTAGGCCTCGTGGACGTCGCTCTCCGACGAGCGGACGGGGCGGACGGGCCCGGCCGGGTCGAGGACGACGACGTCGGCGTCGAGGCCCGGGCGGAGCGCCCCCTTCCGGCCTTCGAGGCCGAGGCGGGTGGCGGGGTTCTTCGAGAGGCGGAGGGAGACCTCCCGGGCGGCCAGGTCCGGGTCGTCCTGCCACAGCCTCCAGGCGTGGTGGAGAAGCGCGCCGACACCGGGGAGGCCGTTCGCGGCGCTCCGCACGTCCCGGCCATCCCAGTCGTCCTTGTCCTGGCGGCGGAAGGCGCAGTGGTCCGTCGCGAGGAGGTCGAAGGCCCCCCCGCGGGCGAGCTCGCGGAAGCGGGGCCTCTCGTCGCGGAGCGGCGGCGAGCAGAGCCAGCGGTGGCCGTCGGGGCGGTCGAGCCAGCTCTCGTCGAGCCAGAGGTACTGCGGGCAGGTCTCGCAGGTGACGTCCTGTCGCGCCCGCGCGACTCGGATCCTCTCCGCGGCGCCGACGGTCGAGACGTGGACGACGTGGAGGGGGACCGAGCAGCGCGCCGCGAGGGCGAGGAGCGCCTCGACCGAAGCGACCTCGGCCGCCTCGGGGCGGAGCCGCGCGTGGGCGGAGGCCCGGGAGAGGTCGAGGGCCGACGTGTCGACCGCCTCGAGGAGGGCGTCGTCCTCGCAGTGGAGGAGGAACCGGACGCCGAGCGGCCCGAGGCGCCGGAAGAGCTCCTCGAGCCGCTCGTGGCCGGAGAAGAGGCCCGCGCCGCGGTAGGTCGTGTAGAGCTTGAACGTGCGCTGACCCGCGAGGGCGAGCCCTTCCATCTCCGCCCAGTCCGCGGGCTCGAACCGGGTCGGGGTGAGATGCCACGCGACGTCGGCGTGACACTGGCCCGCGGCGCGGGAACGGGCGGCCCGGAGGGCATCCCCGAGCGACTGGCCCGGGCCCTGGGTGACGAACGCGCAGAGCGTCGTGACGCCGTTCCTGACGGCGACCCGCGTGCCGCTCTCGTAGTCGTCCGCGAGCTCGAAGCGGCCGATCCGGTCGCCGACGTGGACGTGGAAGTCGACGAGGCCCGGCAGGACGTAGCAGCCGGAGGCCTCGACGACCCGGTCCGCCGGGCCGAGGCCGCGGCGGCCGACGGCGGAGACGCGCCCCCCCTCGAGGAGGAGGTCCGTCTCCTCGACGCGACCTTCCGAGGCCACCCGGCCGTTCCTCACGAGGGTTCTCATGCGCGTCTCCCGCCGTCTCCGCGTCGCGTCAGAAGTGGATCTCGGCCTGGAACGTCGGGGCGGAGGTGGTGTGGTTCGGCTTCGTGGTGGCGCCGGACGGGATCGGGCTCGGGTTGCCGAACTTGTTGTACCAGAGCTCGTAGCCGGGGCCCACCTGGATCGTCCCCTTCTTCACGCCCATGAGCGAGCCGACGTCGAACTGCCAGGTGATCCTCGAGAGAACCTCGGTCTCGGTCTGGACGCCGACCGCGTCCTTGCCCTTGGGCAGGGTCGCGTAGGCGAAGCCCTTGAAGGTCGAGCCGACCTCCTTGCTGAGCGCGATCGGGAGTCCCCAGGTGAGGTTGAACATCACCGTGCCGTCGAACTCGACGTTCTTCGCCGTGCCGGCGGCGAACGCGTTGTGGGACCACTCCTTGTAGTACCAGATGCCGAGGTCGGCGAACCCCTTCTTCGGGTTCAGGTTGATCGTCGGACCGATCACGAACATCTTCTTGCCGGGGGCGAATGCGGTGTTCTTCGAGTTGAGGTCGCCCCCGGCCGTGATCGCGACGTCGCGGACGAGGCCGCTCTTGATGCCGGCCTTGAAGGCCTTGTTGAGGCTGAGCTGGTGACGGTAGGTCACGTAGATCTCCTGCGCGCCGTTCGAGCCCGCCCCGTTCGCCGGGTCGTACTTGTTCGACATCAGGACGTCGACGTTGAGGAAGTTGCTGCCGAGGGAGTAGCGGTTCGCGGTGGTGAACTGGACGACGTTCTTGATGATGTCGTGGTCGATCGTCGGGTCGTTGACGTGGTAGCAGTAGCGGTAGCCGACGAACATGTCGGTCCAGTCGGCGGCGGGGGCCGGGAGGGCGCCCGCGAGGAGGAGCGCGGCGGGGGCGAGGAGGAGGCTGCGGAAGGGCTTCATCGTCGTCGTTTCCTGTCTCGTTGTGCGTCTGGTTCCGGTCGGGCCGCGGGGCCTCAGGCCTCTGCCTTGGCGGAGGCCTGCTTGCTCTCCGAGGCCGCGGTCTCGGCGCCCTGCAGGTGGTTGAAGAAGGCGTTCAGGGCGACGGCGACCACCGAGCAGAGGAGGATGCCGCTGTGGAGGAGGGGGCTCAGCGCCTTCGGCATCTGGCTGAAGAACTTCTCCGCCACGAGCGGGATCATTCCGAAACCGATGGCGAGGGCGACGATGTAGAGGTTCAGGCGGTTCTTCGCGAAGTCGACGCCGCCGAGAATCCGGATCCCG
>CAZNSS010000290.1:3373-5469 GCA_964575465.1 uncultured Holophagales bacterium
GTAGAGGTTCAGGCGGTTCTTCGCGAAGTCGACGCCGCCGAGAATCCGGATCCCGGTCGCGCAGACCATGCCGAACATGACGATCCCGGCGCCGCCCAGGACGAACTGCGGGACCGAGGCGACGATGACGGCGAGCTTCGGGACGAGGCCGAGGGCGAGGAGAATGACGCCGCCGAGGGCGGTGACCCAGCGGCTGCGCACCCCCGTCACGCCGACGAGGCCGACGTTCTGGGAGAACGACGTGTAGGGGAAGGTGTTGAAGACGCCGCCGATCAGCGTCCCGAGGCCGTCGACCCGCAGACCGTCGGAGAGGTCCCGCTGGGTCACTTCCTTGCCGACGATGTTGCCGACGGCGAGGAACATGCCGAGCGACTCGATCATGACGACGACCATGACCATGCACATCGTCAGGCAGGCGACGAGGTCGAAGGTGGGCATGCCAAACTGGAACGGGTAGACGACGGCGAACCAGCCGGACTCCGCGAGGCCGGCGAAGCTCACCTTGCCGAGCGCCATCGCGATGATCATCCCGAGGACGAGCCCCAGGAGGACGGCGATGTTGGCGAAGAAGCCCTTCACGAACTTCGTGATCAGGAGGATGAAGACCAGGACGATCCCGGCGACCGCGAGGTGGATCGGCGCGCCGTAGGCCGGGTTCGCGATCATCGGGCCTGCCATGTCCGCGGGGTTCTTGATCATCGGGTTGCCGCCTGCGGCCCAGTTGACGCCGACGCGCATCAGGGAGATGCCGATGATGGTGATGATCGACCCGGTGACGACGGGCGGGAAGAGCGGAAGCATCCGGCTGATCAGGGGTGCCACGAGGATGCCGAAGATGCCGGCCGCGATGACGGCGCCGTAGATCCCGAGGAGGCCGATCTCCGGGTTCGTCGCCATGACGACCATCGGGCTGACGGCGGCGAAGGTGACCCCCATCATGACGGGGAGGCGGATTCCGAACCGCCAGATGCCGATCGACTGGACCAGGGTCGCGATGCCGCACGCGAAGAGGTCCGCGTTGATGAGCATCGCCATCTGGTCCTTGGGGAGCTTCAGCGCGCCGCCCACGATGAGCGGGACGGCGACGGCGCCCGCGTACATGACGAGGACGTGCTGGAGGCCGAGGAGGGTGAGCCGCGTGGGCGGCAGGACCTCGTCGACCGGGTGGATGCCGTTCTGGTTTGCCATGTTCTCTCTCCTCGGACTCAGATGCCGACGGCGTCGGCCAGGGAGCTCGAAATCGGCGGGAGCGCCGGCTCCGCGTGGAGCAGCGCGATCAGGAGGGCGCAGGTCGAAAGGTCGAGCAGGTCGCCCTCGGCGGGCGTCCCCTCGGCGCGGGCGTCGACGAGCTTCCAGGTGGCGGCGTCGAGCGTCGCCCTGAGCGCCTCCGAGCAGTACTCGGCGACGCCGTCCCGGCGCTCGAGGCGGTGCGCGCGTCCGGCGATCCGCGCGTCGATCGCGACGGCGCCCCCGGAGCGGGTCATCCGGAAGGCGTCCCCCTTCGCCTCCGCGAACCCCGCCGGGTCGACCCAGAACGTCGGCTTGTCGCGGAAGGGAGCGCCGGAGGTGGGACAGAAGGTGACGCAGTTGCCGCACTCGTTGCAGGCGTCGCCGAGGTTGACGATCTGGGTCCCCTGATCGACGGTGAGCTTCGTCGTTCCCTTCGGGACGGCGCGCCCCCCTTCGACGACGAAATGCGGGAGCTCGATCGAGAGCGGCGGCACGGGGTAGGCGTGGTTCGCGCGGTTCGGGCAGACGGTGACGCAGAGGCTGCAGACCTCGTCGCAGTCGAGGCAGCGGGAGGCCTCGCGGCGGGCCGCCTCGGCGTCGAGGGAGAGGAGGACCTCGGCGAAGCCGCCGCGCTCGGCGACGGGGAGCTCGGGGGCGTGCTCGGGGTGCGCGAGCCGCGACTTCTTCTCCATCATCGCGACGACGGGCGTTCCCTTCTCGAGGTGAGGTTCGGCGAGAGGGAGCGCGACGCCGTGGCGCCGGGCGATCTCGTTCGCGGCGGCGCGGCCGTCGGCGATGCGCTCGATGATCGAGGCGGGTCCGAGGACGACGTCGCCGCCGGCGAAGTAGCCGTAGAGCGACGTCTC
>CAZNSS010000291.1:0-677 GCA_964575465.1 uncultured Holophagales bacterium
GGTGGGTCGCGAGGCCCGCCTTCAGCGCGCCGGCGTCGGGGGGGCCGCTCACGGCGCGACTCCGACCCAGGTGCCGCACTCTTCGTCCTGGGGGGGCGCGTCGTAGCCGAGGACCCGGAGCGGGACGCCGTGCGCCTCGGCGAGGCGCGCCGCCTCGGTGGCGACGACCTGGGCGCCGGAACGGGCGAGGTCGAGGAGCTGGCCGTGCGAGAGACGCCGGTGCGGGCGGGCGTCCGAGTGGCGCCGCGGGTCGCGGTCGTAGACGGCGTCGACGTCGGTCACGATGTGGCAGGGGGCGGGGCCGAGCGCCGCCGCGATGGCGACGGCGCTCGTGTCGGAGCCTCCCCGGCCGAGCGTGGCGACCTCCCGGTCGTCCCGCACCCCCTGGAAGCCGCTGACGACCGGGACGACCCCGCGCGCGAGGAGACCGCGGAGCTTCCGGGAGTCGACGCGCGAGACGCGCGCCGAGCCGAACGCGCCGGCGGCCCGCACGCCGGCCTCGCCCCCGCGGAGGCTCCGGGCGGGGACGCCGTTCGCGTTGAGAGCGGCCGCGAGAAGGGCCGCGGAGAGGTCCTCGCCGGTGGCGAGGGCCCGGTCGACCTCGCGGCCGACCGGGCCTTCGCCGCGCCGGGTCTCGAGGGCGCCGAGGGTCTCGAGGATGTGGTCCGTGGTGTGGC
>CAZNSS010000291.1:687-5450 GCA_964575465.1 uncultured Holophagales bacterium
ACGACGCGCCTGCCGCCCGCGACGAGAGAGGCGACGCGCCGCGCGGCGCGCCGGATCCGGGCGGGCGTCCCGAGCGACGTCCCGCCGAACTTGACGACGAGGGTATCCGCGCGGGCGCTCATCGCGTTCGTCCCGGCGCGTCGAGGCGCGCAAGGGCCGCGTCGAGGTCCGCGAGGAGGTCCTCGGGCTCCTCGATGCCGACGGAGAGCCGGACCAGGTCGGGCGAGACGCCGGCGGCGAGGCGCTCCTCCTCCCCGAGCTGTTCGTGCGTCGTCGTCCAGGGGTGGATGACGAGGCTTTTCGCGTCGCCGACGTTCGCGACGAGGGAGAAGAGCCGCAGGTTCGCGATGAGGTTCCGAGCGGCCTGCTCGGCGGAGACGCCGGCCGGGGGCTTCACCCCGAACGTCAGCACGCCGCCGAAGCCGCCGGTCAGGGTGCGGCGCGCCGTCTCGTGGGTCGGGTGAGAGGCGAGGCCGGGGTAGCGGACCCAGGAGACGTTCGGGTGCGCCTCGAGGTGGCGGGCGACGGCGAGGGCGTTCGAGGAGTGCCGCTCGATCCTGAGCGGGAGCGTCTCGAGCCCCTGCAGGAAGAGGAACGAGTTGAACGGGGAGACCGCGGCGCCGACGTCGCGCAGGAGGACGACCCGGAGGCGGGCCGCGTAGGCTGCCGGCGCGAGCGCGGAGAAGGAGAGGCCGTGGTAGGCCGGCTCGGGGTCGGAGTAGAACGCCCTGAAGCGGGGCGAGCCGCTCCAGTCGAAGCGCCCCGAGTCGACGACGACCCCGCCGATCGCCGTGCCGTGGCCGCCGATCCACTTCGTCGCGGAGTGGAGGACGACGTCGGCGCCGTGGTCGATCGGGCGGCAGAGGAGGGGCGTGGCGAAGGTGTTGTCGACGACGAGCGGGACGCCGGCCGCGTGCGCGACGTCGGCGAGCGCGCGGAAGTCGGGGACGTCGAGGCGCGGGTTGCCGACCGTCTCGACGTAGACGGCGCGGGTCGTGCCGTCGATGGCCGCGGCGACCCGCTCCGGCCCCCCGGGGCCGGAGGAGTCGACGAACCTCACGTCGATCCCGAGACGGGGCAGCGTGTGGGCGAAGAGGGCCCAGGTCCCTCCGTAGAGCGAGGTCGTCGAGACGATCGACTCGCCGGAGCGGGCGAGGTTGAGGATCGCGAGCGTCTCGGCGGCCTGGCCGCTGGCGGTCGCGACGGCGGCGACGCCCCCCTCGAGCGCGGCGATCCGCTTCTCGAAGACGTCCGTCGTGGGGTTCATGATCCGCGTGTAGATGTTCCCGGGCCTGCGCAGGCCGAAGAGGTCGGCCGCGTGGTCGGGGCCGTCGAAGACGTACGACGTCGTGGCGTAGATCGGGACGGCGCGCGCGTTCGTGGCGGAATCGGCGCTCTCCTGGCCCGCGTGGATCGCGAGCGTCTCGGGGCGGAGGGCGGGGCGGGCGGCGGTGTCGGTCGTCGAGGCCATCGGAGGGTCCTTTCGTTCGTCGCCTGAGTGCAAATGCAAAACGGCCCTCTCTCGCGAGAGGGCCGTTGGTGTGTCGCCTCTGGTTCGGCTCGTTACGCCTGGTGCGTCACATTCGCCGTCCCGCCGCGTGCCCCGGCCCCCCCGCGTGAGCGGAAGGCATGCACATGGGCATTCCCATAATCAGGGCGGCGGGGCGCGCTCCGGCCGCGGCGGACGTGCTCTCGAGAGAGCGCGGGGCAGCGGAGCGTTCCATGGCGCGTGAGGGTACGGGAAGAGCCCCCACCGCTGTCAAGGGGAAAGTGGACGCCCCCTTCGGGAAGCCCGGGACCTCGCCCGGAGGCTCCGACGGCGATCTCGCGTATCGTCCCTGAGGCGGTGCGTTGCGCGCCGTCCGAAGGAGCCCTGATGCGCGTGTCCCGCTGGACCATCACCGTCGCCGCCCTGCTCGCGTTCCTCGCCACGGGTTGCTCGTCCATCACGTTCGAGTCGCAGACGGTCGAGCCGGGGCGGCTCGCGACCGTGAAGACCTTCTGCGCCCAGGTCGCTCCCCAGGAGAAGGTCCCGATGGACCCGGCGATGCGGGAATTCATCACGAACAAGGTCAACCCGATCGTCGTGGCCGAGATGAAGAAGAAGGGCTACGTCGAGGCGCCGGAAGCCCAGGCGGACGTCCTCGTCGCCACGCACGCGTTTCTCGGGGTCGCCGACGTCGGCGCGATCCGGTGGAACGCGACGGTCGTGATGTGGGACCCGTGGGGACCGTGGGTCGGCGGCTTCTACGCGACTTCGGCCATCGGCAAGAAGGGCGCGGTGGTGATCGACGTCGGCGACGAGAAGGCCCAGAAGCTCCTGTGGCGGGGATTCGGCCACGGCACGGGCGAGCTGGGCGCGGGTCACGACCCGGCGAAGGTCCGCCGGTTCGTCGAGAAGGTCCTCTCGCCGCTGCCCCGGGCCAGCGCGAAGTAGCCGGGACGGTCCCGGCGGCGCAGGGAAGGCCTTCGCCGCCCGGCTACGCGAGCGCTCTCTTCAGCGAGTCTCCCCACCTCTCGTCGTGGATGACGCGGGCCGCTGTCGCGGCCCGCAGCCGTATCAGCGGCTCGAGGGCGCGGAGAGCGAGCCGGTAGGGCCTGCCGGCGGGGCCGCGAGCGTCCTCTTCCGTCAGGGCCAGCCCGCGCCGGCGGAAGTGGATCGCGGCGAGGTCCGCGGCGATCGCGTCGGGAGCGCCGCGGAAGACGTAGGTTGCGGCGAGAGGTCCGGAGAGGAGCTCGAGGGCGACCCGCTCGCCGACCGTCGCCAGGAGGAAGGCCGCCGTGTTCTCCGGAAGCACCTCCTTCGCGGCGAGGCCCTCGTCGTCGGGATCGAGGAGCTCGGCGAGCCCGAGGCGGCAGGCGTCGCGCCCGGCCTTCCTCACGATCTCCCGCGCGCCGTCGAGCCGCTCTGGAGCCGAGAAGGAGACGAGGAGCCTCTCGAAGTCGGCGCCGAGCGCCGACGACGGCACGGTACGGCCGTCCGCGAAGAGGCGGGTCCCCGAGGCCCTCGCCAGGCGCTCGAGCATCGCGGTCCGCGCCTCTCGGACGGCCCGGGCGAAGGCGTCGGTCCGGCGGGCGAGGCGGCCGAAGTGGAAGCTGCCCGAGGGCGTGGCGAGGGCGACCTCCCACGTCCCTTCCGCGAACGAGACGTCGGTCACGCAGCCGAACGGCACCTGGAACGGGTCCGCTCCGGCGGGGATCGCGGTGAGGTGGGTCGGCCAGACGAGGAGGCGTGCCTCCCGCGCGGGACCGGGCTCGAGGACGGCGCCGTCGAACTGCTGCGGAACGCCGAGCCCGTGGGCGAGGAGACCGCGGACCCGGGCGTCGCCGCGGGCGTCGCCGAGAGCCTTCGCGAACGTCTCGTGCCGGCGCGCCAGCATCGAGATCCGGAGGGTCCCGGCAGGGTGAATGCCGATCGTCAGGACGCGCCGGTCGTCGCCCAGGGTATCGGCGTCGAGGAACTCGGCGCGCACCCCGGCGACGGTGACGCCGTCGTCGTCGACGAGCGCCTCCCCGTCGCCGCGGGGTGGTGCGCCCGCGAGCCCCTCGGTCTCGAAGGAGCAGAGGGCGCGGCGGGTCTCGTCGCCGTCGCTCATCGCCGCGACGGCGTCAGGAGAACCGTCCGCCGCACTCGGGGCAGAACTTCGGACTCCCTTCCGCCTCGGTGCCGCAGGTCACGCACTTCTTCTTCGCGGAAGTCGGCTTCCCGCACTCCCCGCAGAACTTGCCCCCCTGGGTCTTGGCGCCGCAGTGGGGGCAGACGGCGCCGGTGACCGTCGCCACGTCGCGCTGCTTCATCCAGTCGACCTCGCGGGCCTTCTGGTGGACCTGCTCGCGCGCGGCCTCGGCCTGCGCGGCGGCCATCTCCTCGTCGAGGTCCGGCGCGCACCCTTCGCAGAGGCCCGCCTTCCTGTTGAAGCAGACCGGCGCGCAGATCCACTTCCCGCAGCGGGTGCACTGGACGAAGAGGGGCTTGATCTCGGCGACCGCTTCCTTCAGGGCCGCGTCGTGCGCCGGCCCGCCGACCGCCCGCTGGACCTCGTACGCGCCGCGCGCCGCGCCGCCGAAGAGGCCTCCGAAGATGTTCCCGGCGGCCTGGAGCGCCGAGGTCGCCATGCCGAGCGTCGAGGCCTTGAAGCTCGACATGTACCCGTTCCCGCACCTCTCGCAGAAGAACTTGAACTGGTACCCCTTGTCGCTGGAGAGGTCTTCGTAGTTCCCGGTGAACTCGATCGTCGCCACGTTTCCTCCGGTGCCGTGCTGGGCGCGGGATTATCGACCCGCCCGCGGCGCCGGGTCGAATCCTCGCGGAAGGCGCGGGGCCGGTCCAGACGCTGACCCGCCGGCGGGATGTGACCAGGCCGGAGGGTCAGGCGTGGACCCGTTCCGCCGGCGATTCGTCGGGCCGAGATTTCATCGCGATTCGAGGAAAGGGAGCAAACCCGTATGGACAGAGCGTTCTTCGCGCGGGGCCCGTCCGGGATCCGCGGCGAGGACCGCTCCCTCCAGGTCGGCACGCCCATTGCGAAGAGACGTCCGGCGCTTCAGGGAAAGCAATCCGATCGAAATCGGTGCTGGAGGAGTACGGATGAACCGAAAGAGGGATCTTCTGCTGTCGATCGCGCTCGCAGGGGCGGCGCTTCTCTTCCCGTTCGCCGCGACGGCGGCCGTCGACCGCTACGAGCGGGCGACCGGTGCGGTCGCGCGGGACGTCGAGCTTCGCGTGCGCGAGGCGGCACCGGGCGCGTCGATGCGAGCCGGCG
>CAZNSS010000292.1:0-5387 GCA_964575465.1 uncultured Holophagales bacterium
GAGGGGGTCGTCGAGGGTGGCGATCGCGGCGGCCGCCGCCTCGTCGTCGCGCCGGCACGAGATCCCGAGGGCGCCCTGGGCCGGGGCCGCGAGGAGCTCGTCGAGCGGGATGCGGAGCGTGATCCGCTCGCTGAGACCGAGGCGGTCGAGCCCGGCGCAGGCGAGGATCAGCGCGTCGGCGCGCCCCTCCTCGAGGCGGCGCAGGCGCGTGTCGACGTTTCCCGCCATGGTGACCGTCTCGAGGTCAGGCCGGAGGCGGAGGAGCTGAGCGACGCGGCGCGGGCTCGCCGTCGCGACCTTCGCCCCGTGCGGCAGCTCCTTCACGGTGCGCGCCGCGTGGCGCGAGGCGACGACGAGCGCGTCTCTCACGTCTGCGCGCAGCGGCACGGCCGCCATGAGGAGGTCCTCGGCGTACTCCGTCGGCACGTCCTTCAGCGAGTGGACGGCGAAGTCGATCTCGTTCCGCCGGAGGGCGTCGTCGAGGGCGCGGACGAAGACGCCGACGGAGTCGCCGGCCGCGGGGATCCGTCCCTCGGTCGAGAGCTGGTCCCCCTCGGTCCTGACGAGGACCTCCTCGACCGCGCGGCCCGTCGCCTTCGTCAGCGCCGCGGCCACGTGGCCGGACTGCGTCCGCGCCAGGAGGCTCGCGCGCGTCCCCATCCGGAGGGGTCTTCCGTCGCTCATCGTCGTCCTTCCTTCGTGACGCCGGGGGCGGGCGCCGCCTCGCGGGCCGCGCTATTCCCCGTCGTCGAGCCTGAAGAGGGCCCTCACGACGGCTGCGCGGGTGAGGCGCTCGGAGGCGTCCCCCTCCTTCAGGCCGATCGTCGGGTTGTGGAGGATCTTGTGGAGGAGCGTCTCGGTCATCCGCGTGACCACCGCCCGGTCCTCGGGCGAGAGCCGCGAGAGCTTCGAGGCGTAGCGCTCGAGCTCGTCGAGGCGCGCCTTCTCGAAACGCTCGCGGAGAGTCTTCAACGTGTCGACGTGAGAGAGCCCCGAGAGCCAGCCGAGGAACTTCTGCACCGAATCCTCGACGATCCGCTCCGCCTGGGGGACGTCCGCCATCCGGTCCTTCGCGTTGTCGCAGGCGAGCTCGCCGAGGGCGTCGAGGTCGTAGCGGTAGACGTCGGCGAAGTCCTCGACCTTCGGGTCGACGTCCCGCGGGACGGCGACGTCGAGGATCAGGAGCGGGCCGCGCCGCCGGCCGCGCCCGAGGACCGGCCTGAGCATCTCGGCGGTGACGACGGGCTCCGTCGAGCCCGTCGCCGAGAGGACGATGTCGACGTCGGCGAACGCCTTCGCCCGCTCCTCCCACGGCACCGTCCAGCCGTGGAAGTGCGCCGCGAGCGCCTTCGCCTTCTCGGGGGACCGGTTCGCGAAGAGGATCTGCTTCACCCCGTCGTCGGCGAGGAGGCGCGCCGTCAGCTCGACCGTCTCTCCCGCGCCGAGGAGGAGGACCTTGCAGGCGGAGATCGTCTCGAAGATCCGGCCGACGAGCGACAGGGCGATCCCGGGGACGGAGACGGGGCGCGCGCCGAGCGTCGTCTCGGTCCTCACCCGCTTGCCGCACTCGAGCGCCGACTGGAAGAGCCGGCTCGTCACGGCCCGGGCCGTCCCCGCCTCCGCGGCGCGGCGGTGGGCCTCCCGGATCTGGCCGAGGATCTGGGCCTCGCCGAGGACCATCGAGTCGAGCCCCGAGGCGACGCGGAAGAGGTGCCGCACCGTCGCCTCGCCGTGACCGGAGAGCGCCTTCTCCCGGAGGACGGAGACGTCGACGGAGTGGAAGCGCGAGAAGAAGCCGGCGAGGGCCTCGAGGCTGTCGGGGACCTCGCTGACGCCGTAGATCTCGGCGCGGTTGCAGGTCGAGACGACGGCTCCCTCGGTGAGGATCCGCTCCCGGAAGAGCCCCTCGAGCGCCTCCCGCGCCCTGTCGGGCGTGAAGGCGAGGCGGGCCCTCAGGTCGAGGTCCGCTCCCTGGTGGTTCCAGCCGACGAAGACGATCTCGGGAGGCATCAGGTGAACGAGTGGACCTTCGAGAAGAAGAGGTTGACGGCGGTGTACGACAGGAGGACGAGGACGAATCCCGCCACCGCGAGCTTCGCGGTCGTCCCGGGCGCGGCGCCGCGGTGGGCCCGCACGAAGACCCAGAGGTAGAACGCGAGCGTGGCGACGGCCCCCCAGACCTTCGCGTCGAGGAGCCACTCCGGGTGCTCGACCTGCCAGACGCGGAACGCCCACAGGAAGCCCATCGTGAGGCCCGCCGCGAGGGAGACGACGCCGACGCCGATGGAGGTGCGCGCGGCCCGCTCGAGGTAGCTCAGGGAGGGGAGGCGCGAGACGGGCCCGTTCAGGACGTGCCTCTTGCTCTTCAGGCGCTTCCCGAGGACGAGATAGAGGAGCGAGAGGGCGCACGCCACGGCGAAGGCCGAGTAGCTGAGCATGTTCAGCGTGACGTGGAAGGCGAAGATCGAGCCCCTGAGCTCCGGCCGCGGCGTCGCGCCACCCGGCAGGATGATCGAGTGGAGGAGGAAGAAGAGCGCGACCGGCATCAGGTACGGGCCGAGGGACCGGTCGCGGTGCCGGACCTCGAGGATCAGGCTCATCGCGGCGAGGAAGAGGCCGAAGAGAGCCATCGAGCCGAGCAGGTCGCTGTAGGGGACCGTCTTCAGAACGCGGGATCGCAGGTAGAGGAATCCGAAGTTGAAGACCGCCCCGGACGCGGCGAGGACGGTCGCGAGGCGCCCCGCCGTCACCTGGGGATGGCGGAGCCAGAGGATGTAGAGAACGGTCGCTCCCGTGTACCCCAGGAGGGCGAGGAGGCCGAAGACGGTGTGGGCGAGGCCGGTGGCGGGCATCCGAACCCTTGATTATACGGACCGGGCGGGTCCTCTTCTCCCGAGCGCCTCCCGGTACGCCCGGGCCAGCCGGATCGCCTCGTCGGCGTCCCCGCCCCGGGCGGTCAGGTGCCCCATCTTTCGCTTCGGGGCGACGCCGGTCTTGCCGTAGAGGACGACCTCGAGGAGATCGGGGTTCCCCTCCCACGCCGACAGGTCGAGGTCGCCCGAGGTCCCCTGCGCTTCCCAGACCTCGCCGAGGAGGTTCGCCATGCAGAAGACGCCGGTCCCGACGAGCCGGGACGGGACGAGCGGCACCCCGAGGAGGACCCGGGCGAGCGCCTCGAACTGGCTGAGCGTACAGGCCTTGCGGGTGACGTGCCCGGAGTTGTGGGGGCGCGGCGCGAACTCGTTCGTGAAGACGCGGACCTCGCCGGGACGACTCCGCGAGGAGCGGCCGACGAAGAGCTCCGTCGTCAGGAGGCCCGTCACCCCGAGGGCCCGCGCCGCCGCGAGCGCGACGGCCTTCGCCTCGGCCTCGAGGTCGACCGGGAGCCGGGCCGGGACGAGCGTGACGTCGAGGATGTGGTCGCGGTGCTCGTTCTCGAAGAGGGGGAAGACGACCTCGTCCCCGTTCCTCTCGCGCGCCACGATGGCGCTCGCCTCGAGGACGATCTCGATCGGCTCCTCGAGGACCCAGCCGGAGGCGTCGAGCGCGGCACGCGCGGGGGTGACGAGGAGAGCCTCGAGGTCGGCGGGCGAGCCGAGCCTCCACTGCCCTTTCCCGTCGTAGCCGCCCCGGGCCGTCTTCAGGATCGCGGGATAGCCGAAGCAGCGCGCGGCCTCGGGGAGCTCGTCCGCCGTCCGGCCGTCGACGAAATCGACGTGCGGCAGGCCGTGACCCCGGAGGAACTCCTTCTCGAGCGCCCGGTTCTGCGTCGTCCGGAGGACGTCGATCGAAGGGAAGAGCTTCTCGAGGCCCCGGAGCTGCGCGAGCCCCTCCGTCTCGACGTTCTCGAACTCGTAGGTCACGGCGTCGCACGCGTCGAAGAAGGCCTGCAGGAGCGGCACGTCGCGCCACGAGCCGCTCTCGCGGCGGGCCGCGCGCCGGAGGGCCGGAGCGTTCGGGTCGGGGTCGTAGACGTGAACGTCGGCGCCGAGATCCTGGAGGGCCGGGGCGAGCATCGCCCCGAGCTGGCCGCCGCCGAGGATGCCGACCGTCGTCACGGGCCGGTCGTCCAGGGCCGCAGCCCCTGAACCTCCTCGTTGCCGGAGCGCGCCTTCTCGCGGAGCCCCTCGCGGTGCTCGGCGAGCTTCGAGGCGAGGGACGGGTCGGAGAGGGCGAGGATCTTCACGGCGAACAGGCCCGCGTTCGTCGCCCCGGCGTAGCCGATGGCGAAGGTCGCCGTCGGGACCCCGCCCGGCATCTGGACGATCGAGAGGAGGCTGTCGAGACCGGACAGGGCCTTGCTCTGGATCGGGACGCCGAGGACGGGGAGCGTCGTGAGGGAGGAGACCATCCCGGGGAGGTGCGCGGCGCCGCCGGCCCCCGCGACGATCACCTTCAGCCCACGCGCCTCGGCGGTCTTCGCGTAGCCGAACATCTCCTCGGGCATCCGGTGCGCGCTGACGACCGAGATCTCGTACGGCACGCCGAACTCGCGGAGGACCTCCTCCGCCTTCGCCATCGTGTCGTAGTCCGAGGCGCTCCCCATGACGATCCCGACGAGCGGCGTTCCCATCGCGTGGCCTCCGTCCCGAGCTTAACGCGCGGCCCTGAGGGCCGAGGCCACGGTCTCGAGGCGAACGCCGCGCGAGGCCTTCACGAGGACGACGTCGCCCGGCCGGACGGCCTCGAGGACGTGCGGGACGGCCTCCTCGCCCGAGGGGAAGAAGGCGGTCGGGATCCCGGCCGCGGCAGCGGCGGAGCCGAAGCGCTCCGCCTCGCCGTTCACGGCGACGAGGACGGACGGGGCCGCCGCGACCGCGGCCCGCGCCACCTCCTCGTGCTCCTGCGCGGCGAGGGTGCCCATCTCGCGCATCTCGCCGAGGACGAGGACGAGGCGCCGGCCGAGGGTGTCGGCGAGCTCCCGCGC
The DNA here is from genome assembly GCA_964575465.1 of uncultured Holophagales bacterium. GTDB lineage: Bacteria > Acidobacteriota > Thermoanaerobaculia > UBA5066 > UBA5066 > UBA5066. Next base: position 4,928 of record CAZNSS010000292.1, read on the forward strand.
GGTCCGGAGGGACGACCTCGCCGAGCCGGTGTTCGAGTTGTAGGTGTCGTCGAGGAGGACCGTGCCGTCCGGGAGCGTCTCCGCGGCGAAACGGCCGTCGCGGACCGCCGCGACGCGGAGGAGCGCCTCGCGGAGCGCCTCCGCGGGCGCGGCCACGCCGAGGAGGGCCCGCGCGGCGGCGAGGGCCGCGAGCGCCGCGAGCGCGCCCGCCTCGCCCGGCAGGGGGACGGGATAGTCGACCGGCCCGGCGCCGTCCTCCGCGACGCGGAGGAGGCTCCCCCCGAGCCCGCGCGGCTCACGCGAGAGGGCCCGGAGCGTGCACCCCTCGCCGAAGCCGTAGAGGACCCGTCGCGCCGCCGGGCTCCGCCCGATCTGCGCCGCCACGCGCGTGTCGTCGCCGTTCCCGATCGCGCAGCCGTCCTCGACGAGCGCGGCGAAGAGGTCGCCCTCCTCTTCCGCG
>CAZNSS010000293.1:0-5385 GCA_964575465.1 uncultured Holophagales bacterium
CGAACTCGCTTCGCTCAAACAGCGCGCGGGCCTGATCCCCGCCCGGTCCTCGCGATCGCGAGCGGGTCCCCGGCCGTGCTCGAGTCGGCTCGCGGGACCCGCCCCCGCGGCTCGGCCGACCGGGGCTTGCTCTCTCGATCCCGTGCGCGCCCGTCGCCGCGTCTCCCTCGAGCAATCCGCCGGAGCAGCGCGAACAGCGGAAGGACCCCGTATCCTCGAAGCTGTGAACCGGTTTCTTGGGCAAGGTCACTTCAGGTGGGGAGTTCGAATGCGGCCCAGTCCCGGCGCGAGACGGTCGGCAAGCCCGTCAGCGATCCTTCTGGCCCTGGTCTTCGTCGCCGCGCTCTCGCGCCTGCTGCTCCAGGCGATCGTGATGCCCCCATACGCAGGACTCGACGAGGCGTACCACGTCGCCCGAGTCTGGTTCGTGAGCCACGAGGGTCGGAACCCTTCCCGAGTCGAGCCGTCGATACCCGCGTACCTGGAACGATCGATTGCGGCCGACGATTCCGCGCCGTGGAGCTTTGCGGCGCTGGGACCGCGATGGCCCGAGTCTGTCGCTCGGCGACGAGCACCGTGGCCGAACCCAGGCATCGAGGACTCTGGGGGTGGCGCGCTCGGCGCTGGTAACTACCAGGCGCAACACCCTTCGGCCTACTACAGCATCGCCGGGCGGGCGCTGGCCCTCGCGCCGAAACGACGTCAGCTCGACGAGCTCCTGGCGCTGAGGGTCTTCTCCGCGGTGCTCGGGAGTCTCGCTGTATTCGCTGCGGCTCTGATTGGCGCCCGGACTTACGGGCGTGCCGGTCTCCTCGCCGCAGCGCTCCTCGGCTCATTCCCTACCTGGGTCACGTTGGTCGGTCGGGCCTCGAACGATGCGCTCGCAGTTGGCGCAGCGAGTCTGGCGATTGCCTTCTCGACGAAGCGCCAACTCGGACCTCATGGCATCGTGGCAGAGGCTCTCCTCTGGTCGCTCGCGGTCGCAACCAAGGCGACGACGTGGCCGCTTCTCGTGGTGATCCCGATCGCGGCGGTAACCCGAAGGTGGCCCGTTCGACGTCTCGCGCCAGTGGCCCTCAGCGCCTGCGCCGCTCTCGTTCTGACGGCTCTTGACCTGCAGGCGAGAACGGGAAGCCCACTCGGAGACCAGGGACTCACGACGGGAGCACTCGCTCCGACGTCGGTTCCGGGGTCCGCGGCGATTCCAAAGATGGCCAAGGTGCTGTTCGCCTCGGCGATATGGCCGGGGGCTCAGCACGGGAACGCCCTCACGGTTCTCGGGATGGCGCTCTTCACCCTGCCGCTGCTCGCAATCTTCGGTGTCTTGGGATGTAGAGCGACTCGAAGGCCCAGGGTCCTCCCGCTGCTCCTAGGCGCCTGTGCCGCTTTCGCCGCGGCTCAGGCGATCCACGCCTGGGGCTTCGTGCGAGAAGCGATCAAGAGCGGGCGATCCGAGCCGCTTGGCGGCTTCGAGGGTTGGTACCTGTGGACCCTCGGCCCGCTTGTCCTTTCAATTCTGGTCGGATGGTCGTTCGCGAACGCTCGTCGTCACGCATCGTTGCCGGCGCTCTTTCTCGTATGGACGATGGCATGGGATCTGCGGATTCACGAAGGGGCGCTGTTCCGGGACTACGCTGGCGAAACCGGGCCTGAAGCACCTTCATCGCTCTTTCGCTGGGGCCCGCTGCCGAGCCATGATGGGGCAGTAGATCGGCTTGAACTCCTGAGCGCTACCGGGCTGCCGCGTGGATACCGGTGCGCCTTTCGGACGTTGAACGTCGCCGCCCTCATCACCTTAGGCATCTTGACGTTGCGAAGGCGTCCGCGCCGACCGCGGTGGGAGCCTGCTACTGGTGCTCGGTTGACGTGATGGTGTCCGAGCGTCCTCCGCGTCTCGCGCGGGGCTATCCGTCGCCCGCAGGGCGGCCCCGGTCGCTGAAGCTGCCACGGCGCGGGGGAGGGGTGGGCCCCGTGAGGCGAACGTTCGAGCACGCGCGGGGCCCCGCACGGTTCCGCGAGCAGGTTGCCGGATCAGGCGCTCGCGCTGTTTGAGCGAAGCGAGTTCGCGAGCGCCCCGGCGGCCCGCGCAGCGGGACCGATGCGGGTCGCGCGCGCGCAGAGTGAGCGAGCGGGGTGCACCCCTCCCACGCGCCCCCGGAATGTGGACGAGACGTACCCGACCCTCCAACGGGACGGCCCGGCGTGTTCGCCGGGCCGTCCTGAGATTGTCGTGCTGTTCCCGCCGGGTTTCCTCCGGCGTCCTTCCCGTCCTCAGGCCATCGCCGTCTGCCGCGCGTCCTTCGCGCGCTTGGCGAGGGCGAGGAGGCCTCCGAACATCATCACGTAGAAGCCGCCCCAGACGAGGCCGATGAGGGGTTTCGTCGTGACGTCGATGGAGAGGGTTTCGGGGACGGCGGGCCTGGCGTCGCCGCCCGGCGCGAGGCCGAGGAACTCGAGCTCGACGGCGCCGTCGTTCGGGGAGACGCGGCAGATGCGGACCTGGCCCATGCCGGGGAGAGGCGACTCGGGTTTCTCGAAGCGCTGACGCTCGGGACCGCCGAGCGTCAAGCGGAACTTCGGCGTGACCTCCGGGACGAAGGCGGAGCCTGGCCTGCACTCTGCACCAAAGGGAACCGCTGACGCATCAAGCCATGGCGCGAGCACGCGTGCGCTGCGTCTTGCCCCGGTCCAACCTGCTCTGACCGCGCGCCGGCCGCCGGCGGATTCCGATGCTGGCGCAGAGCGGGGAAGGGGGCGCCCCGGGCCCCTGGGAGATCGCTCAGGCGGGGATCACCTCGAGGTGCGCTTTCGCCGCCGCTGCGACGGCCGCGACGGGAATCCGGCGGTCGAACGTCGCGAGCCGGCCGCCGTGCGCCACCGCGAGCGCCAGGAGGTAGACATCCGTCAGCGTGGCGTGCGACAGGGCCGCGCCGGCACGAAGCGCCCGCCCGCTCCGGAGCGTCACGTCGTCGGGCCAGAAGACGTGCCCGCCCGAGGCGCAGAACGTTCGAAGGCGCGCGAGCAGCGCGCCCGGGCGTTCCGGCTCGGTGCGATAGGCCGGGTTCGACAGGATGCGGACGACCCCGTTCTCGGTCAGCGGGCAGGTCGCCCACCCTTCGCTCCGGCTCGGCGCGAACCAGGCGTGCGCGGCGTCGTGATGGACGTGGTCGGGGTCGAAGAGGGCGACGATGACGTTGACGTCGAGGAGAGCGACCCGGCTCAAGGGTCGTCCCGCAGGCGGTTCACGAGCGCCATGGTCGGGCGCGGGCTCCCCTTCTTCCTGCGGGGAAGGAGGGGAACCCCGTTCCGGACGCGGGACGTCGAACGGGGCTCGAGCGCCTTTCGGGCGAGGTCCGAGAGGACCTTTCCCGCCGTCGTCGCCCGGCTCGCGGCGATCTCCTTCGCGGCCTGGAGCACGTCGTCGTCGATCTGGAGCGTCGTCCTCATGCGGGCAGCGTCACGCATCACGCATCAGATGTCAACGCCGCGAGACACGAGCGGGCGGCCGCGCCATGCGCCGTTCTCCTGCCGCCTGCGGGGCGGCCACCGGCGCCGAAGCTCCCCCTCACCCCCCGAACGCAGACGAGACGTGCCCGATCCTCCAACGGGAACGGCCCGGCGTTTCCGCCGGGCCGTCGTGGGTCCCCTCGTCGTGTCGGCCGGCCTTCTCTCCGGCGCTCTCCCCGGTCCTCAGGCGATCGCCGCCTGCCTCGCGTCCTTCGCTCGCTTGAGCATCGCGAGGAGGCCTCCGAACATCATCACGTAGAAGCCGCCCCAGACGAGGGAGATGAGGGGCTTGGTCGTGACGTCGATGGAGAGGGTCTCGGGGGTCGCGGGCCTCTGGTCTCCGCTCGGGTCGAGGCCGAGCATCTCCAGCTCGACGGCTCCGTCGTTGGGGGAGACGCGGCGGATGCGGACCTGGCCGGAGGCGGAGCCGGGGATGGGGGACTCGGGGTTCTCCATCCTCTGGCCGTCAGGGCCGCCGAGGGTCACGATGAACTTCGGCATCACCTCGACGGTCTTCCCGGCGAGGGTCACGGCGAGCTTCGTCCCGATGGTGAACGTCCCTCCCTCGGTGTGGGCGCCTTCGCTGGAGAAATCGAGGAACTTCACGTTGAGCGGGCCGAAGGCCTTCTCCTCCCCCTTCCGGAGGACGGCGACCATCCCCTCGTCGCGGGCCGGCGCGCCCGGGTCGTACGACTGGGGCGAGATGTAGAGGTCGAGGAGGGCGGTCTTGCGGACGTCGGGGTTCGCCATCAGCTGCCCCGACTTCTCGTTCATGTAGAGCTTCGGGTAGGCCTTCCAGGTGGCCTTGCCGTCGGTGACGGTGACCTCCATCGCCTGCTTGGCGCGGCGGTCGGAGAGCTGCGTCCGGTCGAGCTGGGCCGCGGTCTTCACGACGCCGTCCTCGTTCACGAAGTACGTGCCGGTGAACGTGAAGGTGACGGGGCGGCCGTGGCTCTCGATCACGAGCGGGCGGTCCCTCTGGAGCGTCACCTGGGTCTTCACCTCGTAGGCCCCGGAGACGAGGATGCCGACGAGCATGATGGCCGTCCCGACGTGGGCGAAGTAGCCGCCCGCGCTCGTGATCGCCTTTCGCCTCACGAAGAGGACGATGATCTCCGCCGAGGCGGCGAGGCCGAAGACGGCGGCGCCGAGGAAGAGGAGGTCGACCGGCTTCCTCACGCCGAGGAAGAGGAAGAGGATGACGCCGAGGAGGCCGAAGACGGCCGACATGGCGACCTTCCTGCCGATCGCGGCCCACGTCTCGCCGCGCCACGAGACGAACGGGACGAGGGCGATGAGGAGCGCCATGACGATGGCGACCGGAGTGTGGGTGACGTCGTAGAAGCTCGTCGCCACCTGCGAGGCCTTGCCGCCGATCCTCGTGATGATGGGGGCCGACGTTCCGAGGAGGATGACGAGGCCCGACGCGGAGAAGAGCGTCACCGAGAGGATGAAGAGGACGGAGCGCGACAGGAACGGCTCCTCCTTCTCCTTCCCGGTCGCCGGGTCGATCTCGTTGACGACCGGGATCTCCTTCCAGCGGAAGGCCAGGAGCCCGAGGCCGCCGAAGAGGAACGTGACGATGATGGCGACGAGCCAGCCGGTGATCCCGAGGTCGACGAAGGAGTGGACCGAGAAGTCGGCGAGGACGCCCGAGCGCGTCAGGAACGTGCCGTAGAGGATCGTGCAGAAGGCGAGGATGGCGAGGATGATGTTGATCTTCCGGTGCTTCTCGCGCGCCTTCTGGAGGTACATCCCGTGGACGAGGGCCGCCGTCGCGAGCCAGGGGACGAGCGAGGTGTTCTCGACGGGGTCCCACGCCCAGTAGCCGCCCCAGCCGAGCGTCTTGTAGGCCCAGTAGCCCCCCATGAGGATCGC
>CAZNSS010000294.1:0-5356 GCA_964575465.1 uncultured Holophagales bacterium
GCCAGGCGAGCTGGTCGGGCGACGCCGACCTCGACGTGAGGATCGCGGGCCCGGGCGGGATCGACGTCGCCACTCAGCAGGGAGGACGGAAGATCCCCGCGGGCTGCGGGACCGGGAACCGGACGGAGAGCGTCATCTTCGAGGGGAACAAGCTCCCGCCCGGGACCTACACCCTCTACGTGAAGCACGCCGCGACCTGCGCCGGCACCCCGGCGACGATCCGGTTCAGCTACACGGCGCAGGCGACGGCCGGCAGCAAGTGCGCCGGTCTCCTCGACGTCGCGCCGGGGGCCGAGGTCCAGGCCTGCACGTTCAGCTTCCCCTGAGAGATGCCCGCGGGAGGCGGGGTACCATGACCGCATGGCTCCGTCTCCCGCGAACCTCCTCGTCATCGGCGACGAGCTCGCCATCTCCTGGAAGGACGGCTCCGAGAGCTACCTGAAGCTCCGCGACGTCCGCCGCCTCTGCCCCTGCGCAGGCTGCGCGGGCGAGCGCGACCTCTTCGGTCGCCTGGCGAGGCCTCCCCAGAAGCCCTACACACCCGAATCGTTCGAGGTCGCGGCGACGACCCCGATCGGCGGCTACGCCGTCCAGGTCTTCTGGAAGGACGGCCACAACGACGGCCTCTACCCCTGGGCGAAGCTCAAGGAGTGGGCCGAGAACCCGCCCGACCTCCCGCCTCTCGAGGTCAGGACGCTCCTCCCGACGCTCTGACCCCGGGGCGGGAGCCGGAGAACCGGGGACCCGGAGACCCGGAGAACACTCGAGTCCAGGCCATCGTACCGCTCGAGCCGCGACCGGCCACGGTCCCGCTGCGCGCACACCGGCGGTGAAACGCGGACCTTCCGAAGGTGTTCGTTCCCGGTCAGCCCTCCGGCAGTTTCGTTTCCACCGGTTTCCCTTCCGCCGGCCTTACCTCCAGCGCCTTGCGGGCGGCCTTCCCGAAGGTGGGTTCCTTCGTCTTCTTCGTGACCTCGAGGTAGAGGGCCGCGACGGCGCGGGGGCCTGCGGCGAGGGCGGCGACGTAGCTCGGCGTGCCTGCCCGGCGGAGGATCGTCTCGGTCATCTTCACGCCGACGACCGAGGAGTGGCGGCTCCAGAAGTCGCCTCGCGTCGACACCTCGGCGAGGGCCTCGCGCCGGACGGTTTCCTTCGACTTCGGGTCGAGGAGAGTCTCGGCGACGGCGTTCCAGCGCTCGAAGCTCCTCGCGATCGGTTCGTCGAACATCGTCCCGACGGGGAAGAACTCGTCGGGGACGAGGAACATCGTCGCGGGACCTTCCGCGGCGGTCCGGGCGAGGAGAGCGTCGAAGTCGGGGGACTTCTCGGCGGGCCAGGCGGGCGGTACGAGGAACCTGGCGAAGAGCCTCTTCCACGAATCGGCCGCGGCGGTGCGGAGGATCGTGAGGACGACCTCCCGGGGGACGATGTCGGCCGACTCGCCGGGCACCAGACGTCCGAGGTCGACGAACAGGTACGTCGTCTCGCCGTCCTCCTCGGCGACGATGTCCTCGAAACCGCCGAGACTGAAGAGGGGGACGATCCGGAGGCGCGCGGTCACCCGCGGCGAGGAGGGGAGGAGGGCGGAAACGCGCCGTGCCTCGATCATCGCGGCGGGCGTCCCATCGACCTCGAGGGCGTCGAGGACGCGGCCGAAGGCCGAGGCGCGGCGCCCGTAGCCGGAGAGGATCGGATCGGGGCTTCCGGCCGCGACGGAGACGAGCCGCCCGAAGACGTCCTCGGGATTCCTTCCGTCGCGCGAGAGGGCGACGGAGAAGGGGCGCGAGGCGCGGAGCCGCTTCAGGGCCGCCGACGCCTCGGGCTTTCCCGCGAGGAGCGTCAGGACGTCACGCGCGGGGCCGGCGTCGATCGACATCGTCACGTCGTGGGCGGGCGGTCCCGAGACGTCGATCGGGGGGGTGCCCGGCGGCGGGGCGGCCGGGACGGTGGCGAGCAGGACGAAGAGCGCAGCTTCAAGCAAGGATGGCCTCGCACGCCGACGCGACGTCGGCGAAGTCGTGAAGGACGGTGTCGGCGCCGGCGGCGCGGAGCTCCTCGGCGGTGGTCCGGCCCGTCGCGACGGCCACCACGCGGGCCCCGATCGCCCGTCCGCACTCGACGTCGGCGCGGGCGTCGCCGACGACGACGGTCTCGGAGGCGAAGTACGTGCGACCCGTCAGCTCGAAGGCGCGTGCGAGGGCGATGGGTCCGAGGTCGGTTCGGCGCGAGGCCTCGTCGCCGAAGACGCCGAAGCGGAATCGGTCCCAGAGGCCGGCCGCCGTCAGCTTGATCCGGGCGCCTCGCCTCACGTTGCCGGTCAGGAGCGCGGAGACGGCGTTGGGGGAGGCCGAGACGCGCGCGACGAGCTCGGCGGCGCCGGGCTTCAGCGTGGGAGGCTCCTCCGCGAGCGCCTCCTCGAGGAGGTCGAGGTAGAGGGAGAGGGCGGTCTCGCGCCTCTCGGCGACGACCCCCTCGGGGATCCCCGCCGCGGTCATCAGCTCGTGGACGATCACCGGGTCGAGCTTCCCCTCGAAGCGATAGGCCGAGACGTCGCCGTCGGTCCCGAACGTCCGCCGGAGCGCCTCGGAGAAGGCGCCGAGGCCGCGCCGCCCCGAGGAGAGGAGCGTCCCGTCGACGTCGAAGAGGACGAGGCGGTGTGCGGTCACGACGCCTCCTCCGCACGGTCGAGGCGGCGCGACAGGTCGGCCGCGAACGGGACGAAGACGGAGCGCCAGTAGTCCCAGTCGTGCCCGCCCGGCTCGAGGACGAGCTCGCTCCGTCCCCCGAGCGCGGTGACCAGCTTCCGGAAGAAGGAGGAGACGTCGGCGAGGAGGTACTTGTCCTGCGTGCCGCAGCGGAGGAGGAGCTCCGGGGCGCGCCGGGCGAGTCCCGGGTCGTCGAGGAGGATCGAGGCGACGTCCTGGCCCCTGAGGCCTCCGCTCACGCTGCTCTCGCCGAAGACCTTCCGGAACGACGACCGGATGAGGAACGGGAGGTGCTCGGCGGACCGGCGGCAGAGCTGCTGAATCGCGGGCGAGAGCCCCCCCGCCACGGAGAGGAGCTCCGGGGACCGGAGCCCCCAGCGGACGGCCCCGTAGCCGCCCATGGAGATTCCGGCGGCGCCGCGGGCGGACCGACGCGGGAGGGTCCGGAACTCCGCGTCGACGAAGGGGACGAGAGCGGAGTCGAGGAAGGAGCCGTAGCGGACGGAGCCATCCCGGGAGTCGGTGAACCAGGTGCCGACGCCGCGGGGCGAGACGACGATCATCTCGGGGAGGCGGCCGGCGGCCATCTCCTCGTCGATCCGGGCGGCGAGGCCCCGGGCGGCGAGGACCTTCTCGTTCCCGAACCCGTCGTGCAGGAAGTAGAGGACCGGGAAGCGGTGGGAAGGCGCGGCGTCGTACGACGGGGGGAGCTGGACGACGACCGGCACCGCCCCCGGGACGTGGGGCGAGGCGACGAGCCTCGTCTCGAGGCGCGGCTCCCCGCGGGCGGGGAGAGCGGCGAGGACGAGGGCGGCGAGGAGCGGAATCGGCTTCAGGAGGACCTCCGCCGGCGATTGTAGGAGCCTGCCCGCGGCGTTCCGTCGTGCTAGCCTCGCCCGAATGCGCTGCCGGCGACCGTGGAGGGCCGACCGGCGACGGGGAAGAGCGCCGCGGAAGACCCCGGCGCGGGAGGCAGGGGGATGAGCGTGCCAGCGGGGGAGAACGTCCTCTCCGGAAGGACCGTCGTCGTCACCGGGGCCGGCCGCGGTATCGGGCGGGCCATCGCGCTCGCCGTCGCGCGGGCCGGCGCCACCGTCGTCCTCGCCTCGAGGACGCAGGAGCAGCTCGAGGAGGTCGCCCGCGAGATCGCCTCGCTCGGGGGCGCCTCCGTCGCCGTGACCGCCGACATGAGGAAGCGGGAGGACGTCGGGCACGTCGTGGCGAGGGCCGTCGAGGAGACGGGGCGCATCGACGCCGTCGTCAGCAACGCGGGCGTCTTCATCTGGAAACCCCTCGAGAAGCTCTCCGAGGAGGAGTGGGACCGGGTCCTCGAGACGAACCTGAAGGCGACCTACCTCCTCGTCCACGCCGCGCTCCCGGAGCTGAAGAAGAGCCGCGGGAGGATCCTGAACGTCTCCTCGATCCACGGAACGGCAGGCGACGCGAACGTCGTCGCCCACTGCGCCGCGAAGTTCGGCCTCATCGGCCTGACGAAGGCGCTCTCCCTCGAGCTCCGGCCTCACGGCATCGCCGTGAACGCGATCTGCCCCGGTTCGACCGACAACCGCGCCCGGAACCCCGAGGGAGTCGCGCACGAGAAGCCTCTCGAGGAGAAGCTCGACGCGTTCGACGTCGCCTCGGTCGCCCTCTTCCTCCTCTCGCCCGCCGCCGCGACCGTCACCGGGGCCGTGCTCGACGTCTGGGGGGGAACGCGGATCGAGGTGAAGGCGTGACGAATCCGTCCCGCCGTGTCCGGCGTACTCGTCGTGGAGTGCAGAGTGACCTCGGCTAGACCGCGCGTCGTCACGTCCCGGGCGACGGGTCCCGACCTCTCGGACCTGTCCGGGCCGTTTCTCCTCGCCCTCCTCGGAGGGGACGAGGCCGCCGTCGAGGAGCTGGTCTCGAGCGCGCGCTCCCGCGGCGCCGACACTGCCCTTCTCGTCCGCGACCTCGTGATGCCGGCCCTCTGCGAGGTCGGCCGGATGTGGACCCGCGGAGAGGCGTCGATCGCCGAGGAGCACCTGGCGACGAACCTCGTGAGCCGCGTCCTCACCCGCTCCTCCGGGGGGACTTCGGCCGGACCGGCCGGGCCGGCCCCTCGCATCGTCTTCGCGTGCCTCGCGGGGGAGTTCCACGACCTCGGCATCCGGTTCCTCGCCGACGTCGCCCGCGAGTGCGGCTGGGAAGCCGAGTCGCTCGGCGCCAACGTCCCCCGCGAGGCGCTCGTCCGCTTCCTTTCGCAGCGCCCGCCGGCGGCGCTCGCCCTGTCGGTGGCCCTGGCGGGGCACGTCCCCGAGGCGGCCCTGACGATCGCCGACGTACGCGGCGTCGCTCCCGGTATCACGGTCCTCGTCGGCGGTCTCGCCTTCATCGAGGACGCCGGGAGGGTGGGCCTCACCGGGGCGGACGCGGGGATCTCGGACGCCGTCGCCTTCCGCGACTGGCTCCGTGCCCGGGCGGCGGAGCTCGCCTCCGCGGGGCCGAACGGACTCGCGGCTCGCGGTCTCCCGGCCGAGATGCCTCCGGCCCTCCGCCGCAAGCTCTCCCGGTCCCGCTGATTCCGGGCCTTCCTGCTACAGTTGTCCCAGTTCCGGTCGAGCGCCTGCCCGTAGCTCAGCTGGATAGAGCATCGGCCTTCTAAGCCGAGGGTC